>CAISUR010000394.1 GCA_903888655.1 uncultured Bacteroidota bacterium
ACATTTCACTCCTTACTTTTTTTATTACATACACTTTAAAGAATTGTTTACATCTAAATATCCAGATTACAAATTAATAACCCGAAGTGGGTATTTCAATTTGATATTTCTTTTTAGAAGGATTATCTAATTTTTTATCTCGTAACCAAGGATTATGTATTTTTAATATCTTATAATTAATTCCTTGAGTTTTGGCAAAACTAGCTAAATCGGTTATCGAACTATCTACCTGAATCGTTTTAATAGGCAGATTTTCATATAATTCACTTTTAGAAACATCAAAACCATATAATGTAGGGTTTTTCATTATTTCTTTTAATGCTAGAATTCTAAAAACATAGCGATAGGTTTCATCCGTTAACATTAAATCATAATAGCTAGCTACTTTTTGTTCGTCAAGTTTTCTTGATAAACCTCCCATTCCACCGTTGTATGAAGCCGCAGCTAGTGTCCAACTTCCTAATTTCTCTTTTGCTTTTAGCAAATATTTACAAGCCGCTTCAGTCGATTTTTGAAGATGATAACGCTCATCAACAACATCATTGACCTCCATTCCTTTTTCTTTGGCGGTTTCAGGCATAAATTGCCACACTCCTTTCGCTCCCGCAGCGGAAACAGCATTGGTCAAAGCACTTTCAATAACAGCCAAATATTTAAAATCATCTGGAACACCATATTGTTTTAATATGGGCTCCATAATAGGAAAAGCACGATTGGCACGTTTCATAATTAAGATAGTAGCTGAGTGAAGATTAGCATTGACAATCAACTCTCGATCTAAGCGTTCCCTAACATCGGAAATTTGTAAAGGAGTTTTTTCTCCCGCAAAATCAACTACTGTCGGGAAATATTGCGAAGTACCTTCATGCAACAATTTCTTTTTTTCATCACCAGAAAGCGCAAACATAAAAATACCACTCGCAAACACAAGCAAAATCATTATTCCAAAAACTTGAACCTTTTTCATTTTCTTCTTTTTAATCATCATACAAAACTACAAAAATCGAGCCTAAAACAGTAATTACCTATTCTAAAATGATTTTAGGTAAATGGTCATTAAACCAACGAAATCTATTTAAAATCATAATATGGGTTCCTCCTTTTACTTTTATAAAACCTTTAATATTCTTCACAGGAAAAACCTCATCGGCATCTCCATGAATATGAATTACACGGGGATCTATTATCACTCGCTCCCAACAAACGACTTGCTCAATTGCCCAATCTAAATACTCCTTATTGCGCATAAATAAAAATTGTTCGTACAACTTTAACCGTTGTTTCATAATATCGCCAAATGCATATTTTACTAACTTTTCAACATCTTGCAACAAACCCGTTGGCAATAATTTATAAGCTTTTGTATTTCTAGCTAATTTCATTCTTCTTGGCAGCTCCTTATTCGATTTTATACTTGAAATGATAATTAATTTTCGAATAGTTAAAAATGAAGCCATCTCTTGAACTAATATACCGCCGAAAGAAACCCCTATTAAAACGAAATTTTCATGATTTACTTTTTCAGCCATTCTTTGAGCATAACTTCGAATAGATTCCTCTTTTTCGGGCATAAACCATTCCAAGAGGTGAATTTCAAAAGTATCTTTTGGCAAATTTATTCGTTCAAAAATAGAGGTACTTGCTGCCAATCCTGGCATAAAATAAACTGGAATTTTACTCATATTTTAACGTATTTGGGTGGCTTTATCCATAATTTATTCCGAAATTTGCCTAAAATTAATTTATTTATTTCACTTACATTATGAACACAACGTTAATTTTAGAAAAAATGGAAATTAAAGACAATACATTTGCTAGACAATTTGAGACTTTAGTTGACGGAAAATTAATTTCTTTGGAATATTCCTTTCAAGAAAAGAAAATTTTTCTAACCAGAATCAACGTTCCAGAAGGGTTCTCTAATGAAGATTTCATCAATGATTTACTAAAATACATTATGGAAATAGCTTATGAACGTAAATTAAAAGTAGTTCCAATTCTTCCAAAAATTGCACTTTTCTTTAGAAAAAATCCAACCTATAAAGATTTATTACCTCCAGGAATTAAAATATAACGATTTCAAATTCCATAATATAAATCCCAAATTCCAATTGAAAAAAGTAGAATTTGGGATTTTTTATTTATTTTTATGACATGAAATCGGACGAACTAAATCAAAATCTTATTGCCTTCTTTGAAACTATTGAAAAGTATTATGGTTCCAATACAGAAATAACCGAAGGATTATTTTCTGAAAGCGATGATTTAGATGCCAATTTAACAACTTGGAATTTATCCGAATTTCATTTAATTCGTTCTGCCTATAGAAATAATGGTAAACGATTTATGTTTGAAGGAAACAAAATGTACTATGAAATCTCGGGGGAACGCATCATTGATTTTAAACAACCCGGCAGACATAAATTTGAATTTGTTGAACAGTATAGTGAAAGCGTTTTTAGAATTACCAAAATTCGATTTCATTATAAGTATTAAATTTTAGCCACAGATTCACAGATTTTTATATATTAGGTAGCATGTTAATATGCTTTTAATTATCTGTAAATGATTGTAACCATTTGTATGATAAACCTTCGTATATATACAAGTTATCTACAACTTTTCATTCAGCCCTCCCGTTTGCACTTAAAGCACAGTATTCATTGACATTGTTGTTTTTGTAAAAGCAGAATAAAGCACAAAAAAGCAACGAAATACTTGTTTTGTTGTACCCAATGTTGTACCTTCGTATCACGATGCACCCGATTGAAAGCCTAGTATTTACAACACTTTCACTCGTTTGCTTTCCTTTACAAATATAGTACAACCTTTCTAAATTACTAACTTTATGGCATCAATTAAACTAATTTTAAGAACGCACCAGGTAGATCAAACAGGACACAGCCCTTTGTATATCCGAATTATAAAAGATAGAAAAACGAAATTTATCACTGCTGGAGTAAAGCTCAAAGAGAACGAGTGGGATGAAGCAAAGCAGAAAGTAAAAAAGAACCATTCCAACAGTGCCCGAATGAATGCTGCATTATCCCAAAAGATTGCTGATGCTGAAGGTCAAGTTGCAGATATGGAACGCAAAATAAAAACCGTATCGGTTAAAAAACTAAAAGAAGCCATAAAGGGAAAAGAAGTGCCAAACTTTTTTGAATATGCTAGAAAGAGATTAGAGAAAATAAAAAGCACTGTTTCTTATTCCACATACAAAGCATACACTTCTCAGGTTGATAAGTTTGAAAAATATATGGGAACAAAGGATGTCTATTTTGATGAAATTACGGTAGCATTATTAAATGACTATAAATTTCATTTAGGCAATGTATTAGGCAACGGAGATACAACGCAAAGACTTTCGATAATTGTACTCGGAACCATTTTTAAAGATGCAATTCGTGAAGAAGTAATTCCAGAAACAATGTTTCCATTTAGCAAAATAACCCTCAAAATCAGCTCTTCTAAAAGATTATTTCTTACTAAAGTACAGATTGATGATTTAACCCAAATAAAGCTAATAGAAGGAAAAAAAGCTATGATGTGGAGAGATTTATTCCTTTTCTCTATTTATGCAGGAGGATTACGTTTTAGTGATGTTATCGAAATGCAATATTCAAATTACAATGAAGCGGAACATAAAATTCAAAAGCACATTCGTAAAACTGGAAGAGTACACCAGTTCAAAATTGGAAAAGTGGCTATTGATATTTTAGAAAAATACAAAAAGGAAAATGCCAATCACGATGATTTTATCTTCCCGGTTATTGTCGATAAAGAAGGCTATTTGACCAGCGAAGCAAAACGTTATTTTCAAACAGCAGCTTTTAATAAATTGGCAAATTGGCATCTTAAAAAAATGGGAGTAAAAATGAAATTACCTTTCGACCTTTCTTTCCATTTGTCAAGACACAGTTTTGCAACCAATGCGTTAAATAATGGTATGAGAATTGAGCACGTTTCTAAACTTATGGACCACCGAGACATCAGCACAACGCAAGTATATGCTAAAATCATCAGCGAAGAATTGGATAAAGCAGTGGACAATTACATTTTCTAAATAACGTGTCAATAACCTATTTTATTGACTTTAAACGATTGTTAATAACTTCAATTAAAATCCTTTAACAAGGATTTTTTTTATTTTCTACATTTGCATTATAGAAATCTAGTAATTTTTAAAGCAAACAAATCGAAAAAAAGATGATTGCTCTTTATAAGCCGAATAGCAACAAGAAAACATCAAAATTTTAAGCGCTTTTAATTACAATTTTTAAAAAAATGAATAACAAAAAAGACAATATTACAATTGAATTCAAAGGATCAAAATATGCAAACAGCTCCGTTTGTAGAATTATTGGCAGTGCCACAGGCACAAGCCAAAAATCCTTTATTTGATATTATTGTTGATGATAAAATCAACATTCAAAACTATTGCAATGCCTTAATTGCAAAAATTCTAGAACTCAAACAATCTCAATTTCCTGCATTTATCGATTATCAATTCAACCTGGTGAAGAACCCAGAGGTATGGATTTGTAAACTCGAAAAACTTTTAGCCAACAATGAAGCTTTTTTCAGCTCCAAAACGGCAATGAGTAGATACAATAAATTGTACATCTTAATTGAGAAAAAACGAACAGAGCTGCAATCTTCGGGCATAAAAGAACCTGTTGCAAAAACTCCAAAAAGACTAATAAACGCAGAAAGTGAAGAAAGATATTTCTCATTTTCTGAGGTTAAAAAACACATCGCTAGCCTAACTAATTATCCAGATAAAATCCTTTATTTGAATGAAGAAATTTGTGAATACAAGCAATCAGAAGTATATTTTGTCAATAACAAACTATTGGATTACAAAAAACAATGCAAAGCTTTATTGAAACAAATCCAAAATGAAAAAATCTTAAAATGTCAATTAGAGAAAGAGCAACTGGAAGAGAAAAGTAAAATTGCATCAGAGATAAAGCCAACATTCAAAATCCAAATAAATGGTCCAATTAATATCTTAACTGATGCTTACAAACAAATGATGTATGAGGTAAAACCAAATGGAACACCTTACATTCAATATAAAATAAAAGAGGTTACAAAATTTATCTGTGATAATTACATTGACGAGCACGGTAATGAACTTTCGCCTTTGACAATTAGAACCTATTTATCACCAACCAGAAGTGATAAAGACCCCAACAACGATTGGAAAATAAAACTGTAGTCTTATTTTTCCCGAAATCAACATTTCTACTTCTTACTATTCATAAGGGCTAACAAACTATTTAGTCTTATAAGACTAAATAAGTCTAATAAGACTTTTTTTGATTTCGTCCATTTGCATCATAACAATTTAAAACTTTTAAAAATGGATGCAATTATCTTCACAAAAGACCAGTTCACAGATCTAATGAGCAAATTAGACACTATTCAATCCCAACTTTCTATCAAGGCAGACCCAAAGAAAGAAACCTTTTTAGACAATCAAGAATTCCTTTTACTAATGAAAATTTCAAAACGTACAGCTCAGACCTGGCGAGACGAAGGCAAAATTTCATTCAGTCAAGTAGGAAACAAAATCTACTACAAACTTTCTGATGTTGAAAAGCTATTACAAGAACATTACAACAAATCATTCAAAGGACGATAGTATGAGCAGCTGCAACGGAACTTGTGAGAGTTGTGATTGTAAACCAAAAAAGTTAATCAATCCGATTTTCTCCGTCCTAGGGATTTGGAAGCGAGCGTCAATCAATCGAAATATCCGTAAAATGAAAAGCTGTTTGAGCGAAGTGAGTTCTTTTCATTTAGGATATGAGATTGGAATTGACCGCTGAAAATCCCAAGACTTGATTTTTTTGTTTCTTTTTTTATCAAGAAAAAAAGAAAGATAAACCATTAATAACAAAACAATGATAACAGTCTTCAAGAATTTCAACGAAGTCGTTGAACACAAATCAATTCCGGTAATCTTGGATGAAATCCGCACCGGAAAATACAAACCCGGTATTATTTACTTGCGTAAATCACTGGCTGAAAAGAAAGAGGAAGCATACAACAAAGCTAAAAAATCACTTCCAGCATTCACACCTTCAGGAAAATTTGTTGGTGGTCGTAAATTAGAATTCCTAACAGAATATTCAAAGTTTATAATCTTAGACATCGACAAATTAAGTACTGCCGATTTACAAAAATCAAAAAGTATAGCTGCACAAAGTAAGTTTACTTATGCAAGTTTCATAAGTCCATCTGGAAACGGTTTAAAAATTCTAGTAAAAATAGAAACGCCAAAAACCGAACATAAAGAAATGTTCCTAAAAGTTCAAGCTTATTACGAGAATATTTTAAAACTAGAAATCGACAAATCAGGAAAAGATTTAACGAGGTTATGCTTTTATTCCTGGGATGAAAATCTATATCTAAATGAAAACGCTTCAACCTTTGTCACATCGAGCGCAGTCGAGATGCCTTTGATTGAAATAGAACCAGAACCTAGAACCAAAAACCCTGAACCGCTTTTAGATTACGATGCTATTTACAACCACTGCGTAAATTTCACCGAAAAAAAAGTGCAATTTGTGAATGGTAGCCGAAACGTATTCGTACACCAACTAGCGTGTAACCTAAACCGAAAAGGCGTTACATTAAACGATGCTTTGGGATATATTTTAACCGATTTTGGATATGATGAAAAAGAAGTAACACAAGCTGTCAATAGTGCTTACGGAAATAGTCACGAGTTTGGTATAAATGAAAAGTCCAAAATTGTCATCCCGAGGAACGAGGGAACTCATCAAGCTACAACTAAATTTGATGACGAAGACGACGAAGACAAACCAAAACCAACCCAAATAGACCGTTTAGAACTGTTTTTATCAACAAGATATGTATTTCGTCATAATATCGTTTCTGGCAAGTTAGAGTTCCAATATTTTGGTAAAAAGAAATGGAATGTGATGAATGATTTTATTGAAAATTCAATGCTCCGAGAATGTTTAAAAGGTAGAATTAAAACCAATTTATCTTCACTACGAAACTTGCTTTATTCTGATTTCTGTGAGCTGTTCAATCCATTTGAAGATTACTTTTTCAATTTACCTACCTATGACGAAAAGAACGATTATATTACCGAATTAGCCAACACAATAACAACTACAAAACAAGACCTTTGGCAGCAATGTTTTAAAAAATGGTTAGTGGCAATGGTCGGTTGTGTGTTGGATGATAAAGTAATAAACCACACGGTTATTGTATTCAGTGGCAAACAAGGTTTAGGTAAAACAACTTGGGTGGAGAAGCTCGTTCCCAAACAATTGAAAGAATATTTATTTTCTGGAACCATAAATCCAAACAATAAAGATACTTTAGTGCAACTGGCTGAATGTATGTTAATTAATTTGGACGAGCTCGAAAACCTAAATCGTTCCGAAATTGGATCACTAAAAGAAATCATTACAAAAACCCAAATCAGAATGAGAAAAGCCTACGGACACAATAACGAAACTATGCCAAGAAGGGCATCGTTTGCCGGAAGTGTTAATACAGCACAGTTCTTAAACGATAGTACAGGAAGTAGAAGGTTTCTTTGTTTTGAATTGGAAGGCATAAAATACCAACACGATGTGGATATTAATATGGCATTTTCACAAGCATTGTTTCTTTTTAAAAGTGGTTTTAGATTTTGGTTTGACCAGGAAGAAATTAAATCAATAACAGAAAATAACGAACAATACCAACTCCACAGCCCAGAAGAAGAATTGCTTTTAACGTGGTTTGAACCTTGTCC
>CAISUR010000395.1 GCA_903888655.1 uncultured Bacteroidota bacterium
GAAGGCGGTACATATAAATTCTGCCGAACGTTTCTAATTCATCTTTGAATTCTGGAATTAATTCGGCATGATGTTTAGGTTCAAAATATCGTAAAGCATTTTTGAGAGCTAATTTTTTTTCTTCATCTGTTAATATTTCTTTTCGTTTTGGTGCATGATTAATTTCTTGTTCAAAAGGTTTTGGCTGGGGTAAAATCGCGGGAATTCCCTCTAATATTTGTTCGTGAAAAGTCATATTTTATAAATAGATTAATATGTTTATTTGTTTGTTTTATTGATTGTATTTGTTTTTTTGTCAAATCCATATGGGCAATGACGGCAGCCGCTTCGGCAGCAATAACCTCTTTTTAGATGGTATTTTTCGGTAAAAACTCTATAGCCCTCTGCAGAAAGATAATAATCTTCTAATTCGACTATTTTTTTATCAGAATTTAGCTCATTCATAGGTACAAATTTAGATACTTTAAACTTTTGCACCTACTAATAATTAGTATTTTAACACAGATTTATTTTGTAAACTATCGATTCAACAATTTTTTTGTATTTTTATAAAAATTTATAGAAATGAAGAATTTTTTTGCTCTGTCAACGTTTCTTTTATCATTTGGACCATTATTCTCTCAGATTTATGTGAGTAATAATAGTTATGTTTTCAATAAAGGCAGTTTGGTATATTCAAAAGGCAATTTAGAGTTAAATGGAGTTAATAGTAATTTTTATTTAAGAAATGAAGGGCAATTTCTACAAGGAACTACTAGTTCTTCAACTAATAAAGGAATAGGAAAACTTTCTGTCTTTCAAGAAGGTACGGTTAATAATTATGCATACAATTATTGGTGTTCTCCCGTTGGAAACGCATCTACAACTGCCGGCAACGAAGATTTTGGAATTACTATGTTAAATGTTCCTACTACTAAAACAACAAGCGTTCCAGCTTCTATGATATCACCCAGTTGGGATGGTAATTCAGGTTCTGGTTCATTAGGAATTGCAACGCAATGGATTTATAGATTTTTATCTTCTTTAACTTATTCGCAATGGTTTTATACTGGTTCAGCTACTACTATTTCGGCAGGACAAGGATTTACTATGAAAGGCACTAGTGGTTCTGACCCAACAAATCCTAGTGAATCTGTTGCAAATAACCCTGGAAGTAAACAGCGTTATGATTTTAGAGGCAAACCAAATGATGGAGACATCACTGTTAACGTAGCAAATGGAATGTTTACCTTAACCGGAAATCCTTATCCATCAGCTATAGACTTATCAGCTTTTTTGACTAATGCGACAAACGCTACTGGAGTAGCTTATTTTTGGGAACAAGACAAAACAGTTAATTCTCATTTAATTGCAAATTATAAGGGTGGTTATGGAACTTTTTCTCCTATATCAAGAGGCGGCACTGGAATTTATGTACCAGCACAATTTTATGCATACGATGGTAGTGGAAACCAATTAGGCGTGACTAGCACACCAAATAATAGTTATGCAAGATATTTTTCTCCTATTGGTCAAGGTTTTATGATTCAAGGAAATGGATTAGGGTCAACTGTTACTATGAAAAACGCTTATAGAGTATATCAAAAAGAAAATGTATCTACTTCTGTTTTTGAAAAAAATACAAATCATACCAATACTAATAGTGCTGAATATCTCCCAGAGATTCCATCTGTTTCGGGATTTGATTATACGACTGTTAGTACTTTGGAAGTTCCTCAAATTCGTATTAATACCATGCTAAATAATGAAGCAATAAATCAAATTGTAGTTGCATTTGATAGCGACGCCACCGATTTTGTTGATCATGCTAAAGATGCTAAAAGTCCTAATGCGAATTCGCCAATGAATATGTATTTTGTGTTGGATAATAGTGAATATGTTATTTCAGTTATTCAATTTGATGATAGTAAACGATTACCAGTTGGATTTAGAACCAATGTTGATGCTAATATCAAAATTAAAGTTGCAGACATAATAAATTTTGACCAAGCTAACTCTATTTTTTTATATGACAAGATTACAGGCATATACCATGACATTAAAAATTTAATATACGAATTTGAAGTCCCAGCTGGAATCACAAATGATCGATATGAAATTACTTTTAGAAATGATGCTCTTGGTTTGACTGCTCCTACGAAAGACAACCTAGTAATTTTACAAGATAATAGTAAACAGTTATTGTCAATTTTGAATCCTAATTTAATGGATATAAAATCAATTAATTTATATGATATTTCAGGAAAGTCAGTTTTTAAAAAAACAGATTTGGGAATGAAAAGTTCATTTGAAATTCCAACAAGTTCTTTAAGTGAGGGGGTTTATTTAGTAGAATTAGAACCTGTAGAGGAGCCGATTATAACTCAAAAAATAATTGTAAAAAGTCAAAATTAGATAAAAAAAGGCATTCAAGTGAATATCTTTTTTATTTCATCAATTTTTATATTAGTAACTTTGTAAAAAAAGAATATTGGACGTTCTTACCCAAGAAATATCTTTAGAAAATTCTTCGATTAAGCTTTTCATTAGAAGAGAAGATTTAATCCACCCTTTCGTGTCAGGAAATAAATTTAGAAAGTTAAAATATAATTTAGAGCAAGCCCAAAAAGAAAAACATTGTAGTTTGCTGACTTTTGGAGGTGCGTTTTCAAATCATATTGCGGCAACAGCCTTTGCAGGAAAAAAAATTGGTTTTGAAACTATTGGAGTCATTAGAGGTGAAGAATTAGCTGCTAAAATTCAAGAAAATCCAACACTTAAATTCGCCAAAGAATGTGGTATGAAATTTGAGTTTGTTAGCAGGGAAAAATACAAAACAAAAGATTCCAAAGAATTTATTTCGGAATTAGCACAAAAATTTGGTTCATTTTATTTAATTCCTGAAGGAGGAACCAATGATTTAGCGGTTAAAGGATGTGAAGAAATATTGACGGATAGAGATTCTGATTATGATTTCATATGCTGTTCAATAGGAACTGGTGGAACAATTGCAGGTTTGATAAATCGTTCTTTTTCTCATCAAAAAGTTTTAGGATTTCCTTCATTAAAAGGTGATTTTTTAAAAGAAGATATTTGTAAATTTGTCACAAATACTAATTGGGATATTAATTCAAAGTATCATTTTGGTGGATATGCGAAAGTTTCTGATGAATTAATCTTTTTTATGAATAATTTTTATAGCAAGTATAAAATTCTTTTAGATCCAATTTATACAGGAAAGTTGGTTTTTGGCGTTATAGATTTAATATCAAAAAACTATTTTCCTTTACATTCTAAAATTCTTATTATTCATACAGGAGGAGTGCAAGGTATTGCAGGTATGAATTTAAAATTGAAAAGTAAAAATTTACAAACAATACTAAACAATGATTAAGAAATTATTATTTTATTGTGTAATTTTAATAGTTACTGCTTGTGGTTCTAATCACAATGTAGTTCGAACAACTCAAAATAAAAATACTTCAAAGACTGTTGTTAGAACCACAAAAAAACCTATTGTAAAGCCAAATTCAAAATCAGTTACTGCTGTTAATGAACATAAATTAGATTCAAATGCAAGGACTAATGGAAATAATAATTCGACATCGACTGCGGGTATTCAATCTAGTTCTAATACAATAAATTCTCCAACTGAAGTTTTAGAAGCTACAACAAGGGTTAAAGTTACGACAGAAATTGTATTGGGTTATATTGATAAATATAAAAGTATTGCCAAAAAGGATATGTTGCAATATGGGATACCTGCAAGTATAATTTTAGGACAAGGTATCCTAGAATCTGGAGCTGGAACGGGTCCATTGAGTGTTCAAGCTAATAATCATTTTGGAATTAAATGTCATAAAGAATGGACGGGACCCAGCATTCGTTATAATGATGATGCAGAAAATGAATGTTTCAGAAAATATAAAGACCCTGATGAGTCATACAGAGATCATTCGTTATTCTTAGTTTCAAGAGCACATTATTCAAGTTTGTTTAAGCTTGATAAAACAGATTATAAATCTTGGGCAATAGGATTAAAAAATGCAGGATACGCCACAGATCCAGCTTATCCGACAAAATTAATAGCGATAATTGAGCGGTACAATTTACAAAAATTTGATTCCGATGTTCTAGGAGATGACTATACAGCGTCTAATAATTCTACTGAAATCAACAGAAGTGATAAAATAGTGAAAAGTCAAACTTCTTCTTCCGATAGTAATCAATTACATCAAGTTTCCAAAGGAGATACTTTATATTCAATTTCTAGGAGGTATAATATTACAGTGCAAGATTTGAAGAAAAAAAATAACATTTCTAATGATACTTTGTCAGTTGGGCAGAGTTTAATAATACATTAATTTACAATGCAATATCAAAGAAGTAGTCAGCTTTTTGCTGATGCTGAAAAAGTCATTCCTGGCGGTGTAAACTCTCCTGTAAGAGCTTTTAAAGGGGTTGGAGGGACACCCATTTTTGTAAAAAGCGCAAAAGGAGCTTATCTTTATGATGAAGATGGCAACCGACTTATAGATTACATTAATTCATGGGGACCAATGATTTTGGGTCATGCGTATCAACCTGTTATTGATGCTATTACCGAAAGGGCTAAATTGGGAACATCGTTTGGAATGCCAACTGAATTAGAAACTAAGATCGCTGAATTAGCAGTGTCAATGGTGCCAAATATTGATAAAATTCGTTTTGTGAATTCTGGAACAGAAGCTTGTATGAGTGCTATTCGTTTAGCAAGAGGGTATACAAAAAGAGATAAAATAGTCAAATTTGCAGGTTGTTATCATGGACATTCCGATTCTTTTTTGATTCAGGCTGGAAGTGGAGCTAGTACTTTTGGAATACCAAATAGTCCTGGAGTTACACAAGGAACTGCCAAAGATACCTTGTTGGCAAATTACAATGATATTGAAAATGTTAAGACATTATTTGAAACTAATAAAAATGAAATTGCAGCAATAATTGTGGAGCCAGTTGCAGGCAATATGGGATGTATTCCCCCTGTAAAGGGTTTTTTGGAAGGATTAAGAAAGCTTTGTTCAGATAATGGTGCCTTATTGATTTTTGATGAGGTAATGACGGGATTTAGATTAGCTAAAGGCGGTGTTCAGGAATTGTTTAATATCAAAGCAGATATTGTTTGTTTTGGTAAAGTTATAGGCGGAGGATTGCCTGTTGGTGCTTTTGCTGCTAGAAACGAAATTATGAATTATTTAGCGCCGATTGGTCCTGTATATCAAGCTGGGACTTTATCAGGAAATCCATTAGCAATGGCTGCTGGTCTGGCAATGCTTCGATCATTGAACAATACTTCAGAAATTTTTCAACGATTAGAAGATAAAACTTTGTATTTGGAACATGGTATCAGAAAGGTATTGGAGAAAAATGATATTGATTTCACAATAAATAGAGTGGGTTCTATGATATCAGTTCATTTTGATTTAAATCCTGTTTTTGATTTTAATACTGCCAAAAATGGAGATAATGAAACGTTTAAAAAATTCTTTCACGGATTGTTAAATGAGGGGGTTTATATTGCTCCTTCAGCCTATGAAACTTGGTTTATTACCGATGCTTTAACTTATGAAGATTTAGATTTTACGATAAACGCAATTGATAAAGTTGCCAAAACATTATATAGCTAAAAAGAAATGAACTAATCTTTTTGGTTATTTTTAACTAATAAAAAAATCCTGCTCATTTCGGAACAGGATTTATAATTTATATTATTATTTAATTACGCTAGCATCGTTACTGGATTCTCAATAAACATTTTTAAAGTTTGCAAAAATTGCGCACCTGTAGCACCATCTATGGTTCTATGGTCACAAGCTAATGATAACATCATAGTGTTTCCAACTACAATTTGTCCATTTTTAACCACAGGTTTTTCGACGATTGCTCCTACTGAAAGGATTGCTGAATTGGGTTGGTTGATGATGGAATTGAATTCTACAATGCCGAACATTCCTAAATTAGAAACGGTAAAAGTACTTCCTTCCATTTCGGATGGTAGTAATTTTTTAGTTTTAGCTCTTCCGGCTAAATCACGAACTCCAGCACCAATTTGAGACAAACTCATAGCATCAGTAAAACGCAATACCGGAACTACTAATCCGTCTTCAACGGCTACAGCGACTCCAATATTCACATGGTGGTTGATTGTAATCGCATCTTCTTTCCATTGTGAGTTGATTTTCGGATGCTTTTTCAAGGCCATAGCACAAGCTTTTATAACCATATCGTTGAACGATACTTTGGTGTCGGGAACTGTATTAATCATTGCTCTTGATTTCATGGCTTCGTCCATGCTCACTTCAATAGTTAGATTGTAGTGCGGTGCAGTAAAAAGCGATTCGGACAATCGTTTAGCAATGATTTTTCGCATTTGCGAATTTTTGATTTCTTCGGTTACAACTTCTCCTGCAATTATGGTTGTAGGTTGTAGGTTTTGGGCTGTAGGTTGACTTTCAACTTTCAACTGTTGACTTTCGACTTTATAGTTTTCTACATCACTTTTAACGATTCTTCCGTTTTCACCAGAACCTTTCACTTGAGAAAGGTTAATGCCTTTTTCTCTTGCTATTTGTTTTGCCAATGGAGAAGCAAAAATTCTTGCATTATCTACAGTAGTGGTTGTTATTTCTTGAATTGGTTGAGCCGCTGCAACTGGAGCTGCCGTTTCAGTTTTAGCAACTGCAGGCGCATTACCACCTTTGGAATAGTTTTCTGCTATTCCAGCTATATTAGTTCCTGCTGGTCCAATAATAGCTAAAACGCTATCTACTGGCGCTGATTCACCTTCTTGAATTCCGATGTATAATAAAGTTCCGGCATTAAAGGATTCGAATTCCATAGTGGCTTTGTCGGTTTCGATTTCGGCAAGAATATCACCTTCTTTTACCGTATCGCCAACTTTCTTTAACCAAGTTGCAACAGTTCCAGTAGTCATAGTGTCACTTAAACGTGGCATGGTGATTACTTTTACGCCTGCTGGTATGGTTGTATGTTGTTGGTTTTGGGTTGTAGGTTCAGTAACATCCTCTTTAACTTCAACTTTTTGATCTTGGGATGTGGAATTTGAAGAATTGGAGATTAATGAACTAATATCTTCACCTTCTTTTCCGATAATTGCAAGAAGCGAATCAACTGGTGCTGATGCTCCTTCTTGAATTCCGATGTGTATCAAGACACCTGAATTGAATGATTCGAATTCCATGGTAGCTTTATCGGTTTCGATTTCGGCTAAAATATCACCTTCTTTAATTGTATCACCTACTTTTTTAAGCCATGTTGCAACAGTTCCTTCTGTCATAGTATCGCTCAAACGAGGCATTGTTATTACTGTAGCCATAATTATAGTCTATGAGAAATGAAAGGATAATTTTCTTGTTCGTATACCACATCATACAATTGTTGTGCTTCTGGAAACGGAGATTCTTCGGCAAATTTTTCACATTCATCTACCAAGTTTTTCACTCTTTCGTCCATTGCTTCAATTTCTGCCTCTGTAGCATAATTGTTTTCCTTAATAATGTCTAAAACTTGTGTAATTGGGTCTATTTTTCTGTATTCTTCAACCTCTTCTTTAGTTCTATATAATTGTGCATCCGACATTGAGTGACCTCTATAACGGTATGTTTTCATTTCTAAAAATGTTGGTCCGTCTCCACGACGCGCTCGGTCAATAGCTTCTTGCATCGCTTCGGCTACTTTTACAGGATTCATCCCGTCTACTGGTCCGCAGGGCATTTCATAACCTAAACCAAGTTTCCAAATATCGGTATGATTGGCAGTGCGTTCTACTGAAGTTCCCATCGCATATCCATTGTTTTCACAAATGAATACAACAGGAAGTTTCCAGTTCATGGCCATATTGAACGCTTCATGAAGTGAACCTTGACGTGCAGCACCATCACCAAAATAAGTTAAAGTAACTCCGCCAGTTTCAAAGTATTTATCAGCAAAAGCCATTCCTGCACCTACTGGAATTTGAGCCCCCACGATACCATGACCGCCATAAAATCCGTGTTCTTTTGAGAAAATGTGCATGGATCCGCCCATTCCTTTAGAAGTTCCCGTTACTTTTCCATAAAGTTCAGCCATTACTCTTTTAGGGTCAACTCCCATTGCAATTGGCTGAACGTGATTACGATAAGCAGTAATCATTTTATCTTTAGACAAATCCATAGCATGAATAGCTCCAGCTAGAACTGCTTCTTGACCGTTATATAAATGTAAAAATCCTCTAACTTTTTGTTGAATGTATACAGCAGCTAATTTGTCTTCAAATTTTCTCCAAAACTGCATTTCTTCATACCATTGAAGATAGGTTTCTTTTGTAATTGGTTTCATTTTTTTAATGAATTACTAGATTAATGTATTGTAATCGTATCACAAATTTAGAATTCTAAAATTTGCGAATTGCAAAAGTAAGATATTGATAGTAGATGTAAAAATAAATAAGACTGAAAATGTTGTTTTTTAATAACTGTTTATTCTTAAATATCAACTACATCGATATAGCTTATAACGATGTTTTGTCAAAAGAAAGCGGTAATAAATTATTAATTGAATTTGATTTATAAACTTGACCCGATTCCCCCATAAAATAAATTTCGATAGGAGTATCTTGTTTAAATTCATATTCGGCAATCGATTGACGACAGGCACCACAGGGCGGAATTGGCGATAGTGTTGGATTAATATCTGAGGCTGCTGTTATTGCTAATTTTACAATTTTAGCATCTGGATAAATGGCTCCTGCCTGAAAAATAGCCACGCGCTCTGCACACAAACCTGATGGATATGCCGCATTTTCTTGGTTGGAACCTAAAACTACCTTTCCGTTGTCCAATAAAATTGCAGCTCCTACCCTGAAACGTGAATAAGGTGCATAAGCATTTTTGCGCGTTTCGATTGCTTGATCCATCAGCAATTGGATTTCGCTTGGTAAATCATTAATTCCGTTAAAAACTGAAATGGTTGTGTTAATGTTAATTTCTTTCATTTGTTTAAAGAGGAAAAAAAATCCAAACTTCAATGTTGAAATTTGGATTACTATTAATTTTTATCTTAGATTATAAATCATCATATTTATCTCCAAAGTTAAATGTCAGTGAGAAACGAAGTGTATTTTCTAAAGGACTTTTAACACTAGACGCATTAAATAAATAAGACACGTCAACTTTCACTACATTGTATTTGAATCCAGCACCAAGTGAGAAAAATTTTCTAGCACCTTTCATCGGGCTTTCATGGAAATATCCTAAACGCATTGCAAATGAGTCTTGATAAGAATATTCAGTCCCTACAGAATAGGTAACCTCCTTAAGTTCTTCTGAAAATCCTCCTGGAGCATCCGAAAAAGATTTAAGTAGACCCGAAGTCCAGCTTATTTTTTTGTAATCCAAGTTAGCTTGGTTATAATCATTTACATCCACAACGCCGTCTCCATTAACATCAGCTCCTGTATATGTAGATCCATTATAGGATACCTGAGGTGTTGGAACCATTAATTTTGCAAACTCTACATTTGCAGAAACTTTGTTGTATTCATCTAAAATAAAATCAAAACCTCCTCCTACTCTTAAATTTGCAGGTAAAAAATTGGATGAAATATCATTTTTAGAATTATCATAACTTATTTTTGGACCCATGTTCTGTAAATTGAAACCTAAACGATACCTACCATTAAAATCACTAAATGCAATTTCTTCAGATTGATAAAAACCCGCAACATCAAAGGCAAAATCGGTTCCTGCAGTTGCATCATTCGTGCCATCTTGAATTTTTAAATTAGAGCGTATGTATCTTCCTCCAACAGCCATTGCAAAATGGTCGCTCAATTTTAAGGAATAGGAACCATCAAATGCTAATTCGTTTGGTTTAACTACATTGGCAGGATCATCAAAGTTTTGTCTTAATTCTATTTCTCCTAAACTGAAATAACGTAAACTTGCTGCAAATGCACTTCTTCCATCATTACCAAACCTATTATAATAATTTACTTGACTAAGAGAAATATCGTTTACTAATTGTGTTAAGTAAGGTGTGTAACTCAATGAAAACCCTTGTTTATCTAGTGCAAACGCATATTTAGCTGGGTTCCATTGTTGTGAATAGGCATCAGCGGAAGTAGCAACACCTTGATCAGCCATACCCGCCGCTCTAGCATCGGCAGCTACTAATAGAAAAGGTACGCCTGTTGTAATGACTCTTTCTTGAGCATGTACATATTGATTACTTAAAACAATCAACATTAGTATTAAAACACTTTTACATACTAAGTAAAAATTATTTATTTGATTTTCGTGAATTTTCGATTTCATTTTCATTTTAAAAATATTTAACAAATATAGTATTTTCTTAAAGGATAACAAGTTTTTCAATTTTTTCTGCTTTATTATTAGATATTGTAGACCTTACAGTGAGTTTGTATATATAAACTCCTTTTCCAATTTTATCACCGAAATCATCTTTCCCATCCCAAGTAATTTCTCTAGATAAAAACCCATCAGTGGTAACCACTTGGTTAATTGTTTTAACAATTTTTCCAGTTATGGTAATGATTTGAACTTGAACTTCCAAAGGTTCGTAAGGTTTGTTATGACTGAACCAGAATTGCGTATAATTCACAAACGGATTAGGATAATTTAAAACATTACTCAAAGTTACTCCTTCACTATCGGCAACGACAAATTGTATTTGGGCAGTGACAAAATTATTATAAACATCCCATGCTTTGAAAGTTATGGTGTGCAAACCTTTGGCTAAATTTCTAAATGGATATCGAATTTTACCTTTTGTATAATCATTAAGTTCCGTTTCATAGTAATCGTTCAAGATATAAGGCTTTGTTTCGTCTCCGTCTAAAATAGCAACGATGTCATGTCCAATTCCGCTTGCCGTATTAATACCATGCTCATCTTCTAAAAAAGCTAGAAAATAAGGAGATTCATTAGTAATTCCACCATTGACGAAGCTTTCATCATTCATATATAGCCGAACTTTTGGTGGTGTAACATCGGCTACAGCATTGGTATTTATTCCTCCAACTTTGATATCTATATTGTAGCCTGTTTTGTCTAACAAAATTTGATTTCTTTTAGCATAAAAGCTAACTCTCCCATTTCCAAGAGGAATTTTTATATCTCGCGGCACCACAAAGCCAATATTAAATGTACCATTATTTACAGAAGCATTTCCTCTAAATATAGTTTCACCCAAATTTACAAAACTAATGGGAGGGCTATATCCATCATTATTTAAGGTGGATTTATTATAATTTTTATCGAATACGTTTACTGCTAAATCGCCATTGTAAGTAGTTAGTAAATTATCATTTTCGTCTCTTACTTCACCTGATAATTTGACATAACTTAAGGCTTTTAAATTATCAACGGGTTGTGTAATTGGAACATCATTGATTTTTGTAAGCACTACTTTTGGTTTAGGAATTGCCAACATTAATGCGGGATCTCCCAAATAAGAAGTAACTCTAATAGCAGAACCATCGGCATTACTCATGCTTTTTGTCAATCGTAATGCCTCTGCTATTGAAACATTTGCGTTTGTACTTTGTCCATAACCAAAAAGATATTGAATTAGATATCTATTAAAATCAAATGCGTAACTAATTTCTCGGGTTGTTGTTACCATCGAAATAGCTCCTCCTTTGGGATTCCAATAAGTATACTCGCCAGCAGAAGCATAATAGGGATTATCAAAACGAGAGAATTCACAAGTGATAGTAATAAATAAAGGATATCTATATTGATTGTTGAAATTATATCCATCTAGACGATCCCATATTCTCTCACCCGTCAAACCATCAACGCCACCGTGTCCTAAATAATTAAAAACCAAAGCTCCTTTCTCAAAATCGTTAGTTAACTCTGTTTTAACTTGTGGGTATCTACTTCCACCTGCTGTAGTTTCTTGAACATAAGAGTCTAATAATATTTTCTTGAAATTCATCAATGGTTTGTTGGCATAAATTTCATCTGTTAAACTATTTTGAGCGGCTTGTATTATTTGATCACCTGG
The DNA here is from genome assembly GCA_903888655.1 of uncultured Bacteroidota bacterium. Classification (GTDB taxonomy): domain Bacteria; phylum Bacteroidota; class Bacteroidia; order Flavobacteriales; family Flavobacteriaceae; genus Flavobacterium. Next base: position 12,046 of record CAISUR010000395.1, read on the forward strand.
CTTATCAGTGTCATCAGAAATAGCAACATAATTATTTCTCCAACTTCCATACGACTTTATATCATAATATTCCAATACTTTATTAACCATTTCATCGGCTTGCTGTGTTGAGGACACCAACATTCTTCCAACGGCAATATCCGGACTACCATAAGTTGAGTCTAAATTACCTTCTGTATCATTCATCATTACAAAAAAATCATCCGATGAAAATGAACTTTGAGTTTCAGTATCACTATTCACCGCGTGATAGATTGGAACTATATTAGTATTATTTGGGATTCTGTCTTTAAAATCAAAAGAAGCATCTCCAAATAAATTAACGTATTTAACTCTATTAGATGGTGAAGAAGCATTTTGATAAACATATTTAATAAAATTTCGGATGGCACCTATGTCTTGTTTCCCACCTCCAAATTCTTGATAAATTACATCTAAATTGACTACTTTAACATTCAAACCATAATAATTTCGGTGAAAATTAGCCAATTTTTCGGCTTGCGAATTTAAGAATGGCGCTGTAATAATTAAATAATCAATGTCTTGAAAAACTCCTTGAGCGTTATTAAAAATAGTTCCTTTTAAATTCTGATTTGAAACAGAAGTATTGGAATCTACAGAAGGTGTATACAAATCTGATTCATCAAGAGCAATATATTTTTTTGCTTGTCCTAAACTTGACTTGAATGAAAAATTACTTTGATTTGTGTTGTATATTGAGGTGACATTATAAATATCAGTAATATCCCAAATTTGAGAAATACCAGAAGCATTACTCAATTGATATTGTACGACGCCCGTTTGAGTGCTTGCATCATTGTAAGTAAATCGAAATTGTTTTCCATAACCTGTCAAATTACTTTTAGTAGCGATACTAATAAAATCTAAATAAGCTTTAGAGGTTGGCACTCCATTATTATTATAAGTCAGTCTTACACTGATGTTTGGCGTACTTGGAATAGTCTGAAAAGGAAGGGTTTGCGGAATTTGCGGACAATTAGTGTAATTTAAATAACAATTTGCAGCCACTAATCCTGAATTTAATTCTACAGCCCCCAAACTAATATTTCCTACATTAGTACCATTAACACCAACGGCAAATGAGGTAGAGACAAACGAATTGGATCCCACATGAACGGATAAGTTAGTTGGCGAAGAAGTCACAATATTAGGAAAACTAAAATCAAAAGTTTGTTCATTATTTAAACTAAAATCTTCTCCGAACCATATTCTGCCTAATTTACCTATGTTAGTCTTGTCAATTTCATGAAATTGATAATCGTCGAAAGTCGTTAAATTTAATGTTGGTGCAGCAGTAGGCTGATTCATGAGGGCTATTCTTTTACCGTCATCGCTTGCGACCGTTATATAATAGTAAGATTTGTCGCAATATAAATTGAGATTGGTGTGGTTTTCAGCATCCCAATTATCCATACCTTCGGCATAAAACAAAATGTAATCGCCATCATTAAAAACACCGTCTGATTCGCCAACAACTTGAATGGCGTTTTCTTCCAAATCAATTGGGTAAGGAGTATTGTTAACAAGTGGTACCATTCTTCCTCCGTTACCATAAATTTTGATTTTTGTTGGATTGATATTGTTGACATCAAAACCCAAATCAGCCATAAAACCTTTTGAGATTTTATAAATTCCCGATTTTGTAACATAAATTCTTTTAAATGTGCCAGAGGATAAAATGGAATTCGTTATTCCCGTGCTATTTTGAACTTGGTTGAATTTTGAATTATTTGTAGAATTCTTATACGTGTATGAAAATGATTTAACTTTTTTATAACCTCCCTCGTCTTTGATAATAGGAGAAAACGTTAACATAGCAAAATTTTTATCTCGAGAAGTTACATTTTTTAATTTTATGTTTAACGATGACTTAATAGATTTTTTAGATAAATCGCCTAATTGACTTTCGGATATACTCTCATAAACTAGGTTTGACACTTGTAGTGAATTTTCATCTACATAGGAACTAATCGGAATTTTTTTAACAAACAAAATTTCCTTTTTAATATAATCAAAGTTAAAACTGTCGGATGAAAATTGCGGAATATTTAATTTATTTTCTCCAAAAATGAAACCTGTATTTTCAATCCAATCAATAGATAAGATAGTACTTTGTTGTGCATAAACAAAGCATTTCAAAAACAAACACAATAGTAAAAAAATTTTTCTCATCAGTTAAAATAACGTAAATTTAGAAATTATATTATACTTTGTAAAAGTAAATTTTTTATCATAACAATAAAAAAACAATTCAAGCGTTATTAATTTCAGAATGCAAAAAAATATTTTTACTAAATTTCAAAAAGATGTTGCTATATCAAGGTTAATTCTTATATTGCGCCTCGAAAATTTATTACCTACTATGAGTATGAAAGTAAACAAATTTATGACTATCAGAGTATTACTAGTATTAGTAATCATGGCAAGTTTTTCAAGTTGCAGTAAAAAGACCGATTCAAAAGGCGGTTCTAAAGCAACAGGATGGAAAATCAATGACAAAAAAGGTGGATTTCAGTATGCTTCAAAATTCAAAAAGCAAGAAACTGGTCCTGGATTAGTTTTAGTTGAAGGTGGGACATTTACTATGGGTAAAGTTGCGGATGACCCAATGCATGATTGGAATAATACTCCAACACAACAACACGTTATGTCTTTCTACATGGATGAGACGGAAGTTACCAATTTGATGTATATGGAATACTTGGATTGGACTAAAAGAGTATTTCCTCCCGAAGAAGAAAATTATAAAAACATATATGAAGGAGCTTCTCCAGATACTTTAGTGTGGAGAAATCGTTTAGGTTATAATGAAACAATGACCAATAATTACTTGAGACATCCAGCATATGCTGAATATCCTGTTGTTGGGGTTAACTGGGTTCAAGCTACAGAATTTAGTAAATGGAGAACGGATCGTGTTAATGAGTCAGTTCTTGAGAGACAAGGTTATTTGAAAAAAGATGCCAAAGTTACGGATGCTAAAGCAGAGTCTACTTTTAGCACAGAAACCTATTTAGCAGCACCTACAAAAACTTTTGGAGGAGATGATAAGATTGTTTTGAAAGGACCAAGAAATTCTAAAGCTGCTGGGAAAGGTGGGGCTAAAGGTGCTAATGGTGCAACTAATGAGCCTAAAAATATATATGCTCAGAGAACTTCAGGTTTAATTTTACCAGAATACAGGCTTCCAACAGAAGCAGAATGGGAATATGCAGCAGCAGCAGACGTAGGTCAAAGAGAATATAATACCTATAAAGGTCAAAAGAAATATCCATGGTCTGGTAGTTATACTCGTTCAAGTAAAAGATCAATAAAAGGAGATCAATTAGCCAATTTTAAGCAAGGAAAAGGAGATTATGGTGGAATAGCAGGTTGGTCTGATGATGGAGCTGATATTACAAACAAAGTAAAATCGTATCCTCCAAATGATTTCGGATTATATGATATGGCTGGAAATGTTGCTGAATGGGTTGCCGATGTTTATAGACCAATGGTAGATGATGAAGGAAATGACTTCAACTACTTTAGAGGGAATGTGTATATGAAAGACAAAATTGGTGAAGATGGAAAAGTTGAACTTGTTACAAAAGAGACTCAAAAGTTTGATACTATGCCAAATGGAAAAATAATATCTCGTAATTTGCCAGGACAAATTGCTCAAGTTCCTGTTGACGATAAGGAAACTTATTTAAGACAAAATTTTGATAAAAGCGATGAGAGAAATTACAGAGATGGAGATAAACAATCTACTAGATTTTTTGATTTTGGTGGATCTGAAGAAGGTGATGGTAAATTGCCAGATGAAAAAAGAATGTATGATTCACCAAAACACAATGTTTCTACCGATAGTATTGGTAATATGATTCGTAAATATGATCATTCTAGCAAAAGAACAACTTTAGTTAACGATGATGTTAGAGTCTATAAAGGAGGTTCATGGAAAGATAGAGCATATTGGTTAGATCCAGCTCAAAGAAGATACTTCCCACAAGACATGGCAACTGATTACATTGGTTTTAGATGTGCTATGTCGAGAGTTGGTCCAAAATCTGACTTTAAAAAATCAGCAAGAAATAAAAAAAGATAATTCTTTTTAAACAATACTGAAAAGCCCTTTAATTAGGGCTTTTTGTTTTTTAAAAATTTACAAAGATGACAATCCTTGAAATTCATAATTTGTTCCTTCAATCAAGTGGAATAGTAATTGACACTCGAAAAATTGTGCCTAATTCTTTTTTTGTTGCGCTAAAAGGAGACCGATTTGATGCAAATACCTTTGCCAATGAAGCACTAGAAAAAGGAGCCTCTTTCGTAATTATAGATAATAAAGATTACTATATCAACGAAAAAACCATTTTGGTCGAGGATAGCTTAGTTACTTTGCAACAATTAGCAAAATATCATAGGACGTACTTAAATTTAAAAGTTATTGCCCTAACAGGAAGTAATGGCAAAACAACAACGAAAGAATTAATTCAAGTCGTACTTGCCAGAAAATTCAAAACAAAAGCTACTATTGGAAATCTTAACAATCATATTGGAGTTCCGTTAACATTATTGTCTTTTGATAAAAGTACAGAAATTGGAATCGTCGAAATGGGAGCCAACCATCAAAAAGAAATTGAATTTTTATGTGAAATTGCTACTCCTGATTATGGGTACATCACCAATTTTGGAAAAGCACATTTAGAGGGATTTGGAGGATTTGAAGGAGTAATACAAGGAAAAAGTGAGATGTATACTTACCTTAGGTTGAATCATAAAATAGTTTTTTTAAATATTGATGATGTCATTCAAAATGAATTATCACACCAAATTGAAAATATAACATTTAGTACAATCAATCCAAAAAGTAATGTTTTCATACAAAAAATTACTGCGAATCCTTTTGTATCCGTTTGTTTTAACTCTTCTGTAATTTGCTCTCATTTAATAGGTTTGTATAATGCCAACAATATTAATGCTGCGATAACGATTGGTACTTATTTTGGTATTTCAGATGAAGATATTAAAAATGCTATTGAGAGTTATGTGCCAGAAAACAATCGGTCACAACTGATTATAAAAAACTCTAATGAAATAATTTTAGATGCTTATAATGCAAATCCCAGTAGTATGATGGTTGCTTTAGAGAACTTTTTGCAACTTGATAAACTCAATAAAATTATTATTATTGGCGATATGTTTGAACTTGGAGCCCAAAGTTTAGGAGAACATAAATCAATTGTGGATTATTTAACAAAAGCACATACAATTCAATGTTTCTTTGTTGGAAATGACTTTTATTTAAATAAGGTAGATAAAGAAAATTTTAGCTTTTATGAAGACTTTGATTCCTTCGCTGCTTTCTTAAAAAAGAATGTTTTTGTTGATAAAACTATTTTAATTAAAGGTTCTCGGGGGATGGCGTTAGAGAGAACATTGGAATTTATGTAAGAAGACCTGTTCATCCCTCTATTTTTTTAAACCACAAGACGTAGGGATTAGACACTTTATAGTAATTCAAAGGAACTTTTTTTTATTCTTCTCTTCAATCCATTTGCTCATGTATTTGGAGCTTGACAGGAAATGATGTTGCAAAATAGCTCCCGTAAAGTTGTTTTTTCTATGAGATATAAGATTTTCCTTTAAAAAATGAATTTTAGAAATAAAATCGTTTTCAAAAAGTAATTTTTTATAACGTTTTTTTAAAATTTCAAATCCATGGTTTTGGTATTGTTGCCATAGTTCTTTGTTATTGTGAAGTTCTACAGTTGCATCAGCAAATTCCTGAGGATTATCTTTGATAAAACCATTCCAAACCAAATTACCTTTCATTGATTCCGCACCAATAGTGGAAGTTATACTAGGAGTGCCGCATTGCATGGCTTCAAGTAATTTGCCTTTAATTCCGGCACCAAAACGAAGTGGCGCCAAAACCATTCTTGCATTTTTCACAACATCAAGTGCATTAATAGCCCTTCCCATAACATAAAAATTTTCTTTCGGTTTATGCAATTGAAAAACCTTTTGTGAAGGGTATGCACCATAAATTAGCATTTTGGCATCAGGTAATCTAGAATGAACTAATGGCCAAATTGATGCAGATAGGTATTTCACGCAATCCCAATTAGGTTCATGTAAAAAATTTCCTATAAAAATAAAATTATTTCGTTCTTCATAACTTGGAATCACCGATAATTTTTCCGCAAAAATCGGTAAGAAATATAAAATATCTTTTGAAATCCTAAATTGATTTTGCAACAATTCCATTTCATATTCAGAAACCATCAAAGAAATATCACTTCGCAAAATACTGGCAATTTCTCTTTTGGCTATTTCTGAATATAAATCATCAAAAGTAAATTCTCGATTTTCTTTTAATGCTTGTTGCCGTGCTTGACGTAAACAGTGTAAATCCTCTGTGTCTAATATTTTTATGACTTCAGGGCATTGTTCTGAAACACGCCAGCCAAATTGTTCCTCGACCATAAATCGATCAAATAAGACAATATTTGGATTTAATTCGTAAATAAAAGTGTCAAACGTAGACGAGTTCAGTTCAATAGTTTTAATATTTATTTTCAAGAGCGATAAATCTTCTGAAAACTCTAGGTTTTGTGCAGTACTCGCAAATGTTATTTCATAACCATCGGCTTGAAATAATTCTATTAATTGCATCATACGGTTGCCTGCCGCAGATGATTTGGGCTCGGGTAACACAAATCCAATAATTAATAATGTTTTATATTTCATCATGCTATTAAAAGGATTTACAAAGAAAACATTTAATTTTACATCAAATTAAAATTCTACGAAAATGTTAGGTCTTAAATTAAAAACCGACCCGAGATGGGTTACTATTGTGGCATCAAACATAGAGGAAATTCTAACCGATCACGCTTGGTGTGAACAAAAAGCAGCCACAAATATTATTACTATAATTACTTATAATTCGGAGCATGTTGATTTAGTGACTGACCTGTTAGAAATAGCGAAAGAAGAAATTGAGCATTTTCAAATGGTTCACAATATTATTAAAGAACGCGGGCTTACGTTAGGGAGAGAGCGCAAAGATCATTATGTGAACGAACTTTTTAAATTTATGCGAAAAGATGGCAGTCGCAATGATGCTTTTATTGATCGATTATTATTTTCAGCGATGATTGAAGCAAGAAGCTGTGAACGATTTAAAGTGTTATCACAAAATATTGATGACAAAGAATTAGCAGAGTTTTATAGAGTATTGATGATAAGTGAAGCGGGACACTATACTACCTTTTTAAAGTTTGCCCGAAAATATACCGAAAAAGTTGATGTTGATAAACGTTGGGGTGAATGGTTGGAATTTGAAGGAGAACTTATTTCCAATTATGGTAAAAGCGAAACGGTTCACGGATAAAATATTAACAATGATGACATGTCTAATCCAGAGCTAATCGAGTTTAAGGAAATAAGTAAAGAAATGATTGAAAAAATATTAACCAAAAAGATGCCAAACGCTCTCGAAATGAAAAAGCTAGCTCTAATTATATTTTGAGACAGCATCTTTTTTTACATTTGTTTTATGATAAACAAAAAACCCATAGGACTTTTTGATTCGGGAATTGGTGGTACTTCTATTTGGAAAGAAATTCATCAATTGCTTCCAAATGAAGACACTATTTACTTAGCCGATAGTAAAAATGCACCCTATGGTGAAAAATCTAAAGATGAAATTATTCATTTAAGTTGTAAAAACACCGAACTTCTTCTCAACAAAAATTGCAAACTTATTGTTGTGGCTTGCAATACGGCTACCACAAATGCTATCAAAGAATTACGAGCCAAATATGACATCCCTTTTATTGGAATCGAACCTGCTATTAAGCCTGCTGCGCTTCATTCTGAAACTCAAAAAATCGGAATTCTCGCCACCAAAGGAACGCTCAACAGCGAATTGTTTTACAAAAATGTGGAGCAATTTCAAGACATTCAAATCATTGAGCAAATTGGTTTTGGACTCGTAGAACTTATTGAAAACGGTAAAATAAATACCCTGGAAATGGAACATTTGTTATCTCAATATCTAACGCCCATGATTCAGTCCAATATCGATTATCTCGTTCTTGGTTGTAGCCATTATCCCTATTTGATCCCACAGATAAAAAAATTATTCCTCCTTCCATCACCATCATTGATTCTGGTGAAGCGGTAGCAAAGCAAACTAAAAAAATAATTGCTGAAAAAATTGGCTTTCGAGAAATTCCAGAAAAAAGCAATCAACAATTTTATACGAATACCAATCCAAAAGTACTTGCTGATATTCTTGAAAACAAGTATAACGTAATTCAGAACGATTTCTAAAAACTCAGCTTTTTTAATAGCATCAATAGTTCCACTCAAAAAGAGTATCTTTGCAAAAATAAAAAGCATGAATAATTCCAATAATAAAAAACGAACAGGATCTAGCAAACCAAGTGGTGATAGAAAAAAATCTACTACTACATCAAAACCTGCTATGGACAAACGTTCTCAAAATAGAAAACCAGCAGTAAAAAAAGATTCTCCAAACGTACCAAAACCCATAAAATCGGATGAAATTCGTTTGAACAAATACATCTCTAATTCAGGAGCATGCTCCCGCCGTGATGCTGATATTTACATCCAATCTGGAAACGTAAAAGTCAATGGCATTCCCGTTACCGAAATGGGATACAAAGTAAAACCCGGTGATGTAGTAAACTTTGATGGTGCAACATTAATGCCCGAGAAAAAAGAATATTTTGTTTTAAATAAACCCAAAAACTTTACCACGTCCAACGAAGAAGTCGAGCATCGAAACGTTTCTGAATTGATTAAAGGAGCGTCAACATCGGCTCTTTCTCCTGTTGGAAGAATGGATAAAAACACTACAGGACTATTATTATTTACTAATGACACTGACATTATTCGTAAATTTAGTTTGCCAAATCAAAAATCGTCCAAAATCTATCAAGTGACGTTAGATAAAAATCTGAAATTTGAAGATTTAGAAAAAATAAGCACCGGAGTTACCTTAGATGGACATAAGTTGTTTGTTGACGAAGTGAGTTATATTGAAAACGAACCCAAAAATGAAATCGGAATCAAATTAAGAACCCCAAATGTAAAAGTGGTTCGTGCTATTTTTGAACATTATAAATATACTGTCATTAAAGTCGATCGCGTTGCCTTTGCAGGATTGACTAAAAAGAACCTTCCAAGAGGAAATTGGAGAGCCCTTACCGAACAAGAAATTATAAATTTAAAGAACCTATAACCACGTAAATCGTGGTTTTTTTATAAAACATGACAAGTCAAAAAAACCTATCCATTGCTCACGCCTGGTTTGAAGCCTTTAACGCACATAATTTGGAGAAACTTCTTTCATTATATGATGATGATGCCCAACATTATAGTCCGAAATTAAAAATTAGACACCCTGAAACGAATGGATTAGTCACCGGAAAAAATGCCTTAAGAACTTGGTGGCAAGATGCTTTCGACCGATTACCTACTTTGAACTATAAAGTTACTTCGCTTACCGCAAATTCAGATCGTGTTTTCATGGAATACATTAGAACGGTTGAAAACGAAAACGACATGATAGTTGCAGAAGTTTTAGAAATAAAAGAAGGATTAATTGTGGCTTCTAAGGTGTATCATGGATGATAAATCAATAAATTCAGAAGACTGTGGTCTAAAATTTATATTGATTTCTTATCTTTTCGGCACAAATTAAAAAGATTTTAAGAATTTTAAATGTTAAAATCTGTAATAATCCTTGTAATCTGTGCAATCCGTGGCATTAAAATAGTAACGATAGTATTTAGACTAAAGCCATACAGAACTATAAATTGTTACTTTGAATTAAGAAATTTATACTTTAAATTAATTGAAAGTACATTTTGTCAGATTGAGCGCAGTCAAAATCATTTTAGCGCCTTGACTGTATTTCGAATCGCTAAAACAAACTTCTCAAGGTGATAAAAAAGAATTAGATAAGACAATGAATTTAAAACTTAAATAACATTTTAATTTTAAATAATTTCAAAAATTGTATCTTTGACCACTATTAATCACGCTACAATTGCGTGATTTTTTTTATACTACTATGGAAGCAGAAAAAGATTTTTTTACCGCAGAAGGGTATATCAAAGGATTCATGAAAGTCCTTATTGATTATTCTCCAAAACTAATTTCGGCATTAGTAATTCTATTTATTGGAATCTATGCCATACGCTTTATCAACAATTTGGTGAAGCGAATCATGATTAAAAGAAATTTAGACCCTACCCTATCTAAATTTTTGGCAGATATTTTAATTTGGGTGTTGCGAGTACTATTATTTGTAACCTTTATCTCAAAACTTGGCATTGAGACTTCGTCTTTTGTTGCTATTTTAGGAGCTGCCGGTTTAGCAATTGGGATGTCATTGCAAGGCTCATTATCCAATTTTGCGGGAGGAATGTTAATCATTCTTTTCAAACCGTTTCGTGTGGGAGATACCATAGAGGCGCAAGGCGTAACGGGAACGGTCAAAGAAATTCAAATATTTGTAACCAAATTACTTACGGTAAATAACCAGACCATTTTTGTACCTAATGGCGTTTTATCAAATGGTGTCATTACCAATTATTCGGTTGAAGGCAATAGACGAGCCGATTTAGTATTCACTATATCGTATGACACGAATATCAAAAACGCCAAAGAAATTGTGATGAGTGTGCTAGAATCGCATCCCAAAGTGTTAAAGATTCCTGCTCCTTCGGTTATGGTAAAAGATTTAACTGACAATTCGATTCATCTTGCCGTTCGTCCTTGGACTAAAAATGAGGATTTTGGCATCGTTTCATCAGATATTTTAGAACAATGTAAAACCGCTTTTGACGAAGCCGGAATAATAATTCAACCTTTTACCGTGGAGAGTTCTAAAAAATAATTTTTTTCGACGTAAGTAAGTTTTGAACAAACTATATTGGGGTATCTTCAAAAGGATAGTAGTGAAATAATAGCCACAGATTCACAGATTTTAAAAATTATTTTTTTTAATGTGAAATTTATCTCAAGAGAAATAGCACCCAATCCAGCCAAGGCAGTTACAACAATTTTTTATAACTTTGTAAATACCAAAGCCACTAAAACCATAGAATTGATGGATGTTTTAGGCAGAACACTAGAAACATGGAATCTGCAAGACAGCAAAGGTACTATTGAAATAGACTGCTCTAAATATGCCAATGGGCAATATCTAATACTGATGAAAGAAAATAATGCTGTAATAAAAAACACTAAACTTATAGTTAAATAATTAAAATAACCACACTCTTTTAGCTCCCTCTCCTTTGGAGAGGGTTGGGGAGAGGAAAACACAATAACCATGAAAAAACTTATTTACTTAACTATATTATGTGGCTGTACTCTAGCAAACGCCCAATCATGGGTATGGGGCAAACGTGGTGGCGGTAGTGGCAATACCGTTGAAACCATTCAAAGTATGGCTACCGATAGCCAAAAAAACATCTACGCGACCGCTATGGTCTCGGCGATAAATATTGATGTAGACGGACACGCATTGAACAGTACCGATATGGGACAAGCCATAAACCCTACCGATGCTGTGTTGACTAGCTTTGCCTGCGATGGCAGCTACCGCTGGTCTAAAATATTTACAGGCCAAGACAGAGAAGAATTAAAATACGTGCAAACGGATGCACAAGACAATGTATATGTAACTGGCTTTACTTTTGGAGGAGGAGGTAATAATTCATTTTTTAAATACCCCAACTATTTAGATACCGATGTTACTTTTCCGCAGACAACCACTAATCCTGATTATTTTATTAGTTTTATTGTAAAATACAACAGCAATGGAGTAATGCAATGGATTAAAAGAATAGGGGCTCAATTTTCAGGTCAACTTATTGATAATTATATCAGTATTGCTGGTATGACCGTTGACAGTGCTGGTAATAGTTATACCCTAACGTTGCTTACACCCGGCAATACATATTGTGATGGTAATCTAACGGTAACAGGAAATAATCAAAAATACTATGTTATAAAACATGATAGTAACGGAAATTATACTGGGGCTACTTATTTGGATTTTCAAAGTACTTATGGTAGCGGTATTACTTTTTACCGCAACCCCTATAATGGAAATTATTATTTAACAGCATCCAAAGGAAGTGTAAACGACACGGCAACATTTGGTGGACAAAATGCTACTCACGACACTGTTTTGGCATGTTTTGACAGTACAGGACAATTTCAGTGGATGCGTGAGGATGCTACTAACAGAGGTAGTATGGTTTGCCCTATTCTTGATATAACTTTTGACACTAATAATGATGTGTATTTGGCATTAATTTTAGCAGGAAGTAATAATGGTCAAAATGCACAAGATTCTTTCTTGGGGTATTCAATTGTTGAAAATACATTTCCTGTTACAGTAATGAAAACCAATACAAATGTCGATACGTTATTATGGGCATCAAGGAGTAATTTCACCATTGGCTCTAATGTTTTTGGTGGCATTTTTTTGAACACTAATGAAGTTGCTATTTCTAATTATTCTTGGAATGGTTTTACTTGGGGTACTCAAACTTCGGTGGCAACGCCTGGAGCAACTCCTTTGCTGGCTCGATTAAATAAAACTACAGGTGAATGTATTGGGTTGTCGAATATTAATAATAACAACCAATTAAATGACAACGGAGATATTTTAGTAGCCGATGTCAGTGGCGATTATATCATGGGAGGACCCTTTCATAGTATGCTTTACTTTGATAATAACCAGCAAATCCTTAACAATGGGCCAGAAACTGATTTTTTTATTGCCAAATATGCTACACAAGCCTGTTCGCCTCTGGCAATTAACGAAACAGTTCAACCTAAAGTGCAATTGCAAGTCTATCCTAATCCTACTAGTGGCAAAGTGTATTTTGATAACAGTCTTACGCAATATAAAAGTGTAGTAGTTTATAACCCTGTAGGGCAACAAGTCATGACTATACCTTTAACCACAATTTCCAACTCGGTTATAGATTTAAGCCAAATGAGTAAAGGGGTTTATATGCTACAATTTACATGCGAAAAAGGAAGTGAGACGGTTAAAGTTGAAAAGAAATAAAAGTTAGTTAAAAGTTGGAAAAGGTTATTATCAGCATAGTGTAATCCTTTGTAAAAAAGACAGACTATGAAATCTATCTTAAGCGAAGTGACTTCTACAAAAAAACTATGTGGTTAAAAAATCTGTAAAATCCATTTAATCCGTGGCAAAAGAAATCGCATTTACATTTCTTTCTTCACAATCATAAAGTCCTTTAAATAATAAGGCTCGAAGTACGCTAAATCTACAAAATCTTCTTTAAGAAATTTATTATACGACATAGCACTCATTTCATTTGCAGAAGGAAACACAATAGTATCAAGGAAAATAAAGTTGGATTTTGTTAAAACAGACTTTGCTTTTTCATTACTATCGCCCACAAAATAAATAGGTCCTGATTGTTCTAAAAAACTATCCTCTGTTAAAATTTCGGCTTGAACCTCTCGAATCATTTCTTTATTTGAATGGAACACGGCACTATAGACTTCCATTCTTCGCGCATCAATCATCGGCACAATCAAACCATCGGTTTTTTGAACTTGAGAAGCTAATGTCGTCAAGGTATCTATGGCAATCAACGGAATAGAAAGTGCATAACACAGGCCTTTAGCAGCAGAAACACCGATACGCAAACCGGTGTAAGAACCAGGCCCTTGGCTTACTGCAATAGCCTGTAAATCGGTCATTGCAAGACCCGATTCTTTCATGATTTCATCAATAAAGACATGCAATTTTTCGGCATGAGAATAGCCTTGTTCTGAAATTTCTTTACAAATCAAAGTTTCCCCATGTTGCGCCAAAGACACCGAGCAATTTTTGGTTGCAGTTTCTATATTGAGAATATAACTCATGTTGAGAATAGATTACTTTTTAGGTTTGTCTTTATCTTTGTCTTTGGGCAGCGTACTTTTTTTAATTTTATCTCCCGAATTCAATTCTTTTGAAACGGTAACATAAGGTCCAGTGATTACCTCATCCCCTTTGTTCAACCCCGATAAAATTTCAATATTCGTATCGTCTTGAATACCGGTTTTTACAATTCTAATTTTGGCCTTATCCCCTACTTTTACAAAAACACATTCGTATTTTTTATCGCTTTTAGATTTTACTTTATTCTTGTCGTCACCCATTGCAAAGGGTTTTGTAGCCGTCGTATCTGATTTAATTACCACAGAACTAATCGGAATTCCAATAACATTTTGCTTTCTTTTGGTAATAACATCTACCGTAGCGGTCATTCCGGGTCTGAAAGGAGAATACGTTTCTGGTTTTCCTTTAATCAAATCCATATAAGATTCTTTTAGAATTCTCACTTTTACTTTGAAATTGGTAACTTGGTCTGCCGTAGTTGTGGTGCTAGCCGAATTTGAAATACTAGTGACTATTCCTTTAAATTCTTTTTTCAAATAAGCATCTACTTGAATTTTGGCTTCGTCGCCAATATTTATTTTTACAATATCATTTTCATTGACATCTACCTCAACTTCCATGTTGTTTAAATTAGCTACACGCAACAATTCAGTACCTGCCATTTGTTGTGTTCCTAAAATTCGTTCGCCAAGTTCCACGCTTAATTTAGAGATGGTTCCATCATTTGGCGAATAAATTATCGTTCTCCCCAGATTATCTTTCGCTTCTTTTACCGATGCCGAAGCACTTTGCACATTAAAATAAGCGGTGTGTTTATTGGCTTTAGCAACTTCAAAAGACGCAGTAGCTTTATCCCAATCGGATTTTGAAATAATCCCTTTGTCATACAATGTTTTGTTTCGTTCATAACTTGCTTGGGCTTCTTTAAAAGAGGCATCGGCTTGATCAAGTCCCGATTTTGTTCCTGAATAATTAGATACCGAACGATTCAATCCTGACGTATACACATCGGGATTTATTTTTACCAATAAATCGCCTTTCTTTACTACTTGTCCTTCTTTTACGGGCAATTCAATAATTTCTCCCGAAACTTGAGAAGAGATTTTAACTTCTACTTCAGGTTGAATCTTTCCGGTTGCCGAAACGGTTTCAACAATAGTAATTTCATTCGCTTTCGCAATTTCAACTTCTTTAGAATCATCATTTTTACCAATGACTCCTTTTGATTTTAACACCACTAAAAGGATAACTATCGATAATAGTATTCCAACAATAATGTAAATTTTCTTTTTTGACATGATTTTCTTATTTTTCAATGATTGGTATTCCGAAATAAAACTCTACTATTTTGACTTTAAATATATAATCATATTTAGTTCTTAACACTTCCGATTGCGCATTAGTGTATAATGTTTGTGATTGTGTGAAATCAAAACTATTCATCATTCCCACGGCATATTTTTCTTTCGCATAATTGAATGCTTCTTTTCGAGCATCAAAAGCAGCTACCGCGGCATCATAAGCGTTTAAAGCAACTTTGGCGTTAGTGATGGCAGTATAGACATTTCGTTCTAAATCTAATATGGCTTGTTTTTCGTTAGTTTTAGCGCGTTCCAAAGCGATTTTATAACGATCTACATTGTTTCTCGCTGAAAACCCATTTAAAATTGGAATATTCAACTGCACCCCAAAATTATGTCCTTTGTTTCGGCTAAATTGGTCAAAAAACGGCAATGGTTTTCCTAAAACTGTTGTAAAATTTGGTTGAATTACATTTTGTCCTGTACCTTCAACTTGACCAATAACCGCTGTTGGATTAGTCGCACTTTGTTCAAATCCTACGATTCTATCGGCATAACTCACTCTACTACTAAAACTATAAAAACCAGTTAAACTTGGCTGATAAGCCCCTTTAGCAATTTTAACATCTTTCTCGGCAATTTCTAGATTCGCTTTTGCGATTTTAAGTTCTACTCGCTCCTGCAATGCCTTTTTCACAATGTTTTCGGGAGTTTCAAGCATGGTTTCACTTGGCTTAGCTTCATAATCTACATCGGCAACATCAAACGTTTGAAAATCTTCTATTTGTAATAGCTGCGCCAAACTTAATTTCGAAATGAACAACGTATTTTCAGCCGCAATCACTTTTTGTTTATCCAATGCAACGGTTGCTTTAACATCTAGTAAATCGCCACGAGCGACCATTCCAGCCGCTACAAGCTCTTCACTCTTTTTTTGTTGCTTAGTATCATAAGTCAACTGCTCATTTTGAACTTTCAGATTTTCTTTATTGAAAAGTATTTGTAAGTACGCATTAGCCACATTCAAAGAAATATCATCTTTCATTTTAGACAATTGATATTGTGCTGCAATATTTGAAAGATTGGCTTTTCTTAATTTATTCTGATTTTGAAGACCATTATAAATCGTGATATTAGAGTTCAATCCTGCCGATGTAAACTGCGTAGTTTGATTTTCCAACAAGCCTGTAGTGATGTTTTGATTCAAACCAATATTCCACGAATGGGAAGCATTGGCATTAAGATTTGGCAGAAAGTTACCAATAGCTGCTTTTTTACCAATGGCAGTGGTTTCAGCATCTAATTCGGTTTGCTTAATGGAAATATTATTTTTGAGTGCATAATCTACACACTCTTTCAGCGTCCACTTTTTGGATTGCGCTTGGGAAGCAATTCCCAAAAACAAAACTATAAGCATTATTATTTTACAACTGGTGTTTTTCATATTCATTATTCAAAAGTGAAATAATTGGCAAATTTAATAGTTTAAAAATGAATACTACTAAATTAACATATCCTTATCAGACGTTAATTTACTATTTTTGTTACATTCACACCCAAATTAATTTAGATTATAAAATGAAAAGATATCTTATTGTTTTCTCCAATATCGCAATGTTACTGCTGCTTTTTAGCTGTTCTCCGACGAGTAAAATTGCAGCTTTAAAGCCTGAACCGTCTCAAAATGCACCAATGGCTTATAAAACCAATGCTTCATTTGTGAGCATGCCAATGGAAATCTCGCTTAAAGAAATTGAAAATCAACTCAATAAAACGCTATCTGGATTGGTGTATCAAGATGATAATTTGGAAGACGACAAAACCGAAATGAAAATTTGGAAAACGGCTCCCATAAAACTAATTGAAAAAGAGGGTAAAATTGAATCGGTATTGCCGTTGAAAATTTGGGCAAAATTCAAATATGGTACTGAATTTATGGGATTGAATGACACCAGAGAAATTCAATTAAACGGGACCATTACCTTATTAAGTAACGTTAAATTATCCAATTGGAAAATGAACACCAACTCTGTGATAGAAGATTTTCAATGGATTGAAAGTCCGAGTATTCTTGTTGCAGGGCGAAAAGTACCGATTACCTATATCATTAATCCTACTTTGTCGTTGTTCAAAAATAAAATGGCTAAAAAAATTGATGATGCGATTCAAAAATCATGTGACTTTAAACCTTATGTCTTAAATGTTTTACAAACCATGAGCAAACCGTTTGAAACCAGTCAACAATATGAAACATGGTTTAAAATGACACCGGTGGAAGTATATGTAACGGATGCCGTTTTACAAAAAAGTAAAATCAAAATGGATTTGGGATTGAAATGTACTATGCAAACAATGGTGGGCGAACAACCTAAAGCTACCTTTGATAAAGAGACTGTTTCTTTTAAACCTGTGAGTAAAGTACCCGACAAAACTACCGCTTCTGTAGCCGCCATTTCTACCTATGAAAGTGCCTCACGTATTATTACTAAAAACTTTCAAGGGAAAGAATTTGCCTCTGGAAGCCGAAAAATTGTCGTGCAAAAAGTTGATTTATGGGCAAAAGACGGCAAGATGATTATTGCGCTAGACATGACAGGAAGCATTAACGGGAGTATTTATTTGAGTGGCGTTCCTATGTATAATGCCATTACTAAAGAGATTTATTTTGAACAAATGGATTATGTTTTAAACTCCAAAGGAATTTTAACTAAAACGGCTAACTGGTTGTTGCAGGGCGTAATTTTAAAGAAAATTGAAGAAAGTTGTCGTTATTCCATTAAAGAAAACCTAGACGAAGGCAAAAAGAGTTTGTTGCCTTATCTCAATAACTTCTCCCCTATGAAAGGTGTTTTTGTGAACGGCGCATTAAACGATTTTGAATTTGAAAAAATAGAATTAACCAATACTGCCATCATTGCCTTTATAACTTCTACAGGAAAAATGAACGTGAAAATTGATGGAATGGAGTAAATGTTTTTTTTACAAATAATTAAAGTATACTTAACGTTGCATCACATAGAAGATTAAGCTTGTTAAATCTACTGCTATTGCTGGATGCTTAAATTGGAGCGACTATTTTAAAAGAGAGAACTTCTTAACATAATGGGTTTGTATTAAGCGCTATTTAAACTTAAAAAGAAATTGATTTTAGTTTTTTTAAGTGACTATTTCCTTACACAGAAACCACCAACTTATCGGGATTATAACCAATGTAAGGCATTTCAGTTTCTTTGAAAATTACACCAAATTCCTCTAATTCTTTCAAAATAGGTTCATATACTTCTTTTCGGATAGGTAGCTGTACACCAGGCGTTTTAATGTTACCGTTTAAGATTTGTAAAGTCGCTATGGCAACAGGCAAACCAACGGTTTTAGCCATCGCAGTATAGGTTTGATCATCACCAATACAAACCATTTTAGAATCTATTTGATGGTCTTTTCCATCAAGTTCATAACCAAATTTGTGGTACATGACAATCATATCTTTATCATCGGGCTGCAAGGTCCAACAGTCATTTAAGATACGTTCGAGGATTTGGGCTGGTGTTGCATTTTTCAATCCTACAATTTTAATTGGGTTAAATAAATCCAATTCCAAAAGTTTGTCCCACATAATATCGTCCTGCTCAATGTTGAGCGCCAATCGCATTTTTATCTCTACAGAATCTGTAGGATGATACGGTAAAAAGGAGTTGGTAAATTCGCGGAAACTCATAGTTTCAGAATTTTCCATCGTATAAGTATCATCAGTCATTCCCAGTTGTACAAACATATTCCAAGCTTTAGAAAAACCAACTCTTCTAATGGTGCCTCGATACAGCGTCAATACGTCGTCTAAACCATAAACGCTTCGGTATTTTAAAGAATCTCTATTGGCATAGCCTTCAAATTTACCATAGCCCTCTACTGCTAAAAATTCGGTTCTTCGGAACAATTTATGATACGGAATGTATTTGTATCTTCCTTCTTGAATGAATTTGGCAGCTCCACCTTGACCTGCTAAAACCACATTTCTAGGTGCCCAAGTAAATTTGTAATTCCACAAATTGTTATCGCTCTCTGGTGCTACTAATCCGCCACAAAATGATTCGAATAATAGCATTTTCCCTCCTTTTTCTCGAATGTCATCTAATACTTTCATCGCACTCATGTGGTCAATGCCGGGGTCAAGTCCGATTTCATTCATGAAAATCAATCCATTTTCTTTCACTTGAGCATCCAATTCTTGCATTGCATCCGAAACATAAGATGCTGTAACCATGTGTTTTTTGAACGTGATACAATCTTTGGCGACTTCAATATGCATATGGGCAGGCAACATCGAAATGACAATATCTGCTTTTTGTATTTCAGCATGACGTTGCGTTTTATTATGAATATCTAATTGGATTGCAGTGGCATTCTGATGATTGTTGGTTTTTCGTTGTGCCAACTCTAAAGATAAATCGCCAATAGTAAGATGCAGATTTTCTTGCTCGGATTTATGTAAAAGATATTGAATTAGCGAAGATGCAGAACGACCTGCACCAATAATTAGAATATTTCTCATGGTTTGTTTGTAATAGGCTGCAAAGCTAAAGAAATTTCAATAAAAAAAATCCAAATTAAAATGCTATCTTGAAATAGAGTTAGCAATTGGGGGATGGAAGTTTTGTAAAACTACCATTGAACACTAATCACAAAAAACTGAACTCTTCTACTTCAAATCCTTTTCTAAATCTTCCAATTCTTTTTTGGCTTCTTGTTTGGTTTCTGCTTTTTGTTGTTCAAATTTGGTGTCTTTAGCATCTTTATCTTTTAGTAGAAACGTTTTTCCAACGACAACAATAGCACAAAGGTAAGCGACGATAAAAAGTCTTTTAGGCAATGTTCTTTCAGCGATGGTCGATTTTTTAAAGGAAATAAATATTGTTATAATAGCTAAAATTATAGGAGCTAAAGCCAAAGTTCCTAATGGTAAAACCGAAAAAATTATACTAATAATCGTTAATATAATGGATAATATAATAAATGTTTTTCTCATTGGTATTGCATTAAATTCCTGTTGCCGAGGTTAAAGCCAATTGACCTGTTCCTACCGGAATACTAAATTTCATTAAAGTTGGAATTTTTTTAGCATCCGCAGTTAAGTAGATTAAGTTTTTATCTTTTCCTTTTAACACATCGGTTTTGGCTCCAATAGAAAGTTTGTAGCAGTTTTTAGACCCTAAATTTCCAGCTGAAATGGTTTCTGTTCCTAATAATTTAACGGTAACCGGAATTTGTGTTTCGTCAAAAACGATCGTGAAGGATTGCGCTTGACCTGTTTTCATTTTAGACAAATCCATTGTTCTCAATTTATACATAATCGATACTACATCTTGCGTTGCATTACCAATAGAAAACGTTTTAGTAGTTTCTGGAGTAGTTCTTTTTTTTGTGGTACTCGTTATCGTGTTTCCTTTAAAAACATATTTCTCTTTCTTGATGTACCCACCTTCTTCGATACTTCTTTTGTATAAACTTGGCTTCAAAGTAATAGGATCAACATAGGATTCGTAAAGGTCACGAATTTTAAAAAACTTATCCCATTTAGCATACGTTGCTAATTCGCAATTCAAATGTAAATAGGAATTCTTTGAAGTAGACACTCTATCAGTAGATAACGTAACTTGAGCCAACTGTGTCATCAATCCACTCATATTATAGGAACCCATAAAAACCAATTTCTCTCCTGCCGGAATTCCTAGCGTACTTTCAGATTTAAAAGAACAAAGTGTCAAAATAATAGCGATGACTAATAGTGCTTTTCTCATGTCAAAAAATTTAAATGCAAATATAAAAGTTTATAATGGTTAAAGTCAAAAAGAAAACATAAAATCCTTTACGGTTTAATACATAACAGATAAATTTGTAGCAAATACATACACAATTACCAATGGATAAAAAAATTCTTTCTACAGCTGGTTTTTTCGGCATGACTGCCATTATCTTGGGAGCTTTTGGCGCACATGCCTTGAAAAAAACACTCACAATAGACCAATTAGCGACTTTTGAAACGGGAGTAAAATATCAGATGTATCATGCGTTGTTTTTACTTTTTTTAGGATTAAATACGCAGCTATCAAATAAAATTAAGAAAACTATTTTAACGCTAACCATTCTCGGCGTCATTTTATTTTCTGGGTCTATTTATTTGCTCGCAACCGATAGTTTAAACAGCTTTAATTTTAAAGTAATCGGATTTGTAACTCCAATTGGAGGACTACTGTTAATAATAGCTTGGAGCTCATTAATGCTACATTTCTTAAAGAAAAAATCATAATTTCTTAATTTACTACAACGTTGTAATAATTAATTTTTACCTTTGTAGTCGAAATACTAATTGCAACAAACTAATTTTCTATGGAGAATACTGCCCAATTTACGAAATCGATTTCGTTAGATAAATACGGAATAAAAAATGCTCAAGAAATTATTTATAATCCCTCATTTGATTTTTTGTATCGTGAAGAATTAAATCCGAGTTTAGAAGGCTATGAAAGAGGTCAACTTACAGAACTTGGAGCAGTGAATGTTATGACTGGAGAATTTACTGGTCGTTCTCCCAAAGATAAATATATTGTTAAAGATGCCGTTACTGAAAACACGATTTGGTGGAATTCTGAAAAAGCGGTTAATGATAACAAACCTATATCACAAAACACTTGGAATGCCCTTAAAGAAACCACGGTAAATCAACTCTCGGGTAAACGTTTGTTTGTAGTCGATGCTTTTTGTGGTGCCAACGAGAATACGCGTCTGAAAGTGCGTTTCATTATGGAGGTCGCTTGGCAAGCTCATTTTGTAAAAAATATGTTCATCCGCCCAACAGATCAAGAATTAGAGCACTTTGGCGAACCCGATTTTGTGGTGATGAATGGTTCTAAGACTAGTTTCAAAGACTATGCTGCTCACGGACTGAACTCTGAAGTGTATATTGCATTCAATCTTACGGAAAAAATCCAATTAATTGGAGGTACTTGGTATGGTGGCGAAATGAAAAAAGGATTATTCTCGATGATGAATTATTACTTGCCGCTTCAAGGAATGGCTTCGATGCATTGCTCGGCTAATAAAGGGAAAGATGGCGATGTTGCTATTTTCTTTGGATTATCTGGAACTGGAAAAACCACTTTGTCGACAGACCCAAAACGCGAATTAATCGGAGATGACGAACACGGCTGGGATGACGAAGGAGTGTTTAACTTCGAAGGCGGATGTTATGCCAAAACCATAGATTTAAGTGCCGCAAATGAACCAGATATTTATGGAGCCATTACCAAAGATGCATTATTAGAAAACGTAACGGTTGATGCTAATGGCAAAATTGATTTTAAAGACGGTTCTGTGACACAAAATACACGTGTTTCGTATCCTATTAATCATATTCATAATATTGTGAAGCCGATTTCAAAAGCAGGTCATGCTACTAAGGTCATCTTTTTAACCGCAGATGCTTTTGGAGTCATGCCGCCTGTTTCTAAATTAACACCAGAACAAACTAAATACTATTTCCTTTCGGGTTTTACCGCAAAATTAGCGGGCACAGAACGAGGAGTGACACAACCAGAACCAACATTCTCGGCGTGTTTCGGAAAAGCGTTCTTGTCATTACACCCAACGCAATACGGACAAGAATTGGTTAAGAAAATGGAAAAACACAAGGCTACTGCCTATATGGTAAATACCGGCTGGAACGGTTCTGGAAAACGTATTTCCATAAAAGATACGCGTGCCATTATTGACGCCATTCTCGATGGTTCGATAGAAAAAGCCGAAACGAAAATCATTCCAACATTCAATTTTGTAGTTCCAACGGCATTACACGATGTAGATTCTGCGATTTTAGACCCTAGAGATACCTACACAGATGTCGCTGAATGGGAAACTAAAGCCCAAGATTTAGCAGGAAGATTTATTAAAAATTTCTTGCAATATACAGATAATGAAGAAGGGCAACATTTAGTAAAAGCGGGCCCTCAATTATAAAATGAATGTAAAGTTTATCGAATAGTGTCTTTAAATAAATCCCTCAACTGCACTCGGGGCGTCATTTGGAACTATGTATAACTAAATTAAAACAACAAACAAACTATACTTAAACAAACGAAAAAGTTCGGCAGCAATGTCGGACTTTTTTCAAATAAAAAAATCCCAAACTCATTTCAGAGCTTGGGATTTCAACTATCGTAACTAAAAATTATTTTCCTTTGTTTGCCTCGGCAACATAACGCTCTAAAGCCATTGTCATTGAGGGCGTTTCAGGGGTTGGAGCCAAAATATCAATTCGTAATCCATGATCTAAAGCTTCTTTTTGAGTAGTACTTCCAAATACAGCTATTCTCGTATTGTTTTGCTTAAAATCTGGAAAGTTTTTAAACAATGATTTGATTCCCGTTGGACTAAAAAAGGCTAAGACATCATAATATACATCGGCCAAATCAGACAAATCACTCATTACCGTTTTGTAGAATACTGCTTGCGTCCAATTGACTTTTAAGTTGTTTAAAGTAATTGGAGCATCTGCATTCAGTTGGTCGGAAGCTGGCAACAAGAATTTTTCTTCTTTATATTTTTTGAAAAGAGCAGTCATGTCGGCAAAATCTTTTTGACCTACATAAATCTTTCTTTTTCTGTATACCACGTACTTCTGCAGATAAAAAGCAATAGCTTCTGATTGGCAAAAATATCGTAAATCTTCTGGAACTTTATATCGCATTTCTTCCGCTACCCTAAAAAAGTGATCTACTGCATTTCTGCTAGTTAAGATTATAGCCGTAAAATTATTTAGGTCAATTTTTTGAGCTCTTATATCTTTTGCGCTAACGCCTTCTACGTGAATAAAAGAACGAAAATCAACTTTTACCTTATGCTTTTGTTGCAAATCAAAATAAGGTGAATTATCTACTTTTGGTTCTGGTTGTGATACCAAAATTGTTCTCACTTTCAAATTTGACATATTTAAACTCTAATTTTTTGTAATCAAATAAAATATGAAATAATAGGGCGCTATTTCAAGTGCGCAAAGATACAAAATAAAATAAAACATCTTACCTATCACTAAATTTTGATAATTTTTTAAAGAAATTACATAAGTTAACAAATTTGCTAACAATAACACAACGATTAAAACATTAATCATTGAATTTGTTAGATAATTTCCATAAAACAAAATAACCGTAATAGGCAAAAGCAACAATCCGAGGTAAGTTCTGAACGTAACTTTTTGTAAATTAAATTGTTCAATGATTTCTTCAATGCCAAATGTTGTGGCAATAATCTTTTCTACCAAAAATTTTGAGAGCACAAAAACATTCAAAAGAGTAAAAATTCTAACAAACAATACCCAATCTGTTTTAATACCATAACCAAAATGAGATACAACTAATTGTATGAAAAATGAAAATGAAATTGCATTGATAGCATACAAGAGCACATTAAATCCGCTCATTAAATGACTGCTTTCTCTATAAATTTTGGTGTATTTATCAGAGACAAACAAACGAATGTAATCATTAAATCTAGATTCAAAATTCGATTTTGCTAGCGAAATTAGCACCAATGAAAACACAAAAACCAGTGTTGCCCAGTCTTTACTTTCTATATTCCTAAGGTGTAATTGAATTTCCATCATTGGTGACAAAATTACTAAATTTTATTTGTTGATTACTATTATAAAATTATTAAGATTATCAAGATATAAAATGAGTATTTTTGCACAAATCTTTGAAGCTAACTATGACTTGTGGTATTGTAATTATTCCTACGTATAACGAAATAGAAAATATTGAAAGTATTGTCAGAGCGGTGTTCTCATTACATAAATCGTTTCACATTTTAGTGGTAGACGACAATTCGCCAGACCGAACTGCAGACAAAGTTATAGCACTCCAAAAAGAGTTTGCCAACCAATTGTTTATAGAACAACGCACCAAAAAAGCAGGATTAGGAACAGCCTATGTGCATGGATTCAAGTGGGCATTAGCTAGAGACTATGAATTTATTTTTGAAATGGACGCCGATTTTTCTCACAATCCAAATGATTTAGAAAAATTACACGATGCTTGTCATTTCGAAGGAGCTAATGTAGCGATTGGTTCGCGTTATGTTACTGGAGTGAATGTAGTAAATTGGCCTTTAAGCCGTGTCTTATTATCATATTTTGCTTCGGTATATGTGCGAATGATTACGGGAATGAAAATCATGGATGCCACGGCTGGATTTATTTGTTATCACAGAAAAGTACTAGAAAGCATCAATTTGGATAAGATAAAATTCATTGGATATGCCTTTCAAATTGAGATGAAATACCGGGCGTTTAGTAAAAATTTTATCATTCAAGAAGTACCTGTTATTTTTACGGATAGAACCAAAGGACAATCCAAGATGAGCAGCTCCATCATTAAAGAAGCCATTTTTGGAGTATTATCGCTTCGTGTTAAAAAGTTATTTAATCAATTATAACATCACCTATGAATACCGTTTTAATAAAAAATGCCAAGATTGTAAATGAGGGAATAATTTTTGAAGGCGACGTTCTTATTGAAGGAGAATTTATAACTGAAATTGCGGAGAGCATTAGCCATAAAAGTTCCAATTGCAAAGTTATTGATGCCGAAGGAAGTTATCTAATTCCGGGAGCTATTGATGATCAGGTGCATTTTCGTGAACCTGGACTTACACATAAAGGCGATATCGCGTCAGAAAGTCGTGCCGCTGTAGCTGGTGGAATTACCTCTTTTATCGAGCAACCCAATACGGTTCCGAATGCGGTTACTCAAGAATTATTAGAACAAAAATACCAAATAGCCGCCGAAAAATCGTATGCGAATTATTCGTTTATGATGGGTGGAACCAACGACAATTTAGAAGAAATATTGAAGACCAACCCCAGAAATATTGCCGGACTTAAACTCTTTTTAGGGTCGTCAACAGGCGATATGCTAGTGGATAGTTCGGAATCTTTAGAAAAAATATTTTCAAATACTAAATTGTTGATTGCCGTTCACAGCGAAGACGAAACCACGGTGAAAGAAAATCTTGAAAAATTCAAATCGCAATATGGCGACGATATTCCCGTAAAATTTCATCCCGAAATTAGAAGCGTAGAAGCCTGTTATAAATCGACGGTGAAAGTGATTGATTTAGCCAAAAGAACTGGGGCTCGATTGCATGTATTTCATATCTCAACAGCCAAAGAATTGGATTTGTTTACCAATAAAATTCCATTAGAAGAAAAGCAAATCACTGCCGAAGTGTGCATTCACCACCTTTGGTTTTCAGATGAAGATTATGCTACCAAAGGAAATTTCATCAAATGGAATCCTGCAGTAAAAGCTGCATCCGATAGAGAAGCTCTGTGGAAAGCCTTGCTTGACGATCGTATAGATGTTATTGCCACCGATCATGCTCCGCATACTATAGAAGAAAAATCAAAGCAATACACAAGTGCTCCTTCGGGCGGTCCTTTAGTGCAACATGCTGTGGTGGCATTATTCGAAGCGCATCATCAAGGTAAAATTTCGGTGGAGAAAATTGTGGAGAAAATGTGTCATAATCCGGCGAAGATTTTTAAAATTGAAAAACGTGGCTTTATCAAAGAAGGATTTTATGCTGATTTAGCGATTGTCAATCCCGCCAAACCTTGGAGTGTCAATAAAGATAACATTTTATACAAATGCGGATGGTCTCCATTTGAGGGTACAAATTTCAAATCGAGGGTTTCGCATACTTTTGTAAACGGACAATTGGTTTATGAAAATGCAAAAATTAAAGAAATCAAAGCAGGTCAACGTTTACTTTTTGATAGATAATTGAAAGATGAAGAAACTAGTTTTATTTATTTTAGCAGTAGCGCTGTTTACTACAAGTTGTAAAGACAACAGCATCAAAAAACCCAAAAATCTTATTGAAAGAAATAAGATGATTGCAATTATTCATGATTTAGCCTTACTGGAAGGCGCAAAATCGCAAACTGCAGGAACGGTAAAATATCCTAAACCTATCGAATTTATAAAAAATAAATATAAAGTAGACAGCTTGACTTTTGCACAAAGCACCCAATATTATGCCTCCGACAGCAAAGACTACAAAAAGATGTATGAAGAGGTCAAAAACCAACTGAAAAAAGAAAGCATTAAACTCAACGGCGGAAAACCACTACCGCAAGACATGAACCAGCCTTTGGTGAAATAAATGATTGAGAAGTGCTGATTTGTAAGTTGTGAATTCGATCGCCGATTCTAATGACATACAAGCGGAAATTAAACTGAAAAGCAGTCAATCAGCAGCGTTTACTTATACAAACTTCTCAATACTATCAAACGTACGATATAATATCGTGTCGCTTTGATTCTTGAAAAGCTATACCTAGTTTTTTATGAAAATATTTTTTTTCTACAGAGATTTATTGGTATGTTTGGTATTAAATATAGTATACATGCAAGCAAAACCATTTTTGAAATGGGCTGATGGTAAGAAATAGTTAAAATCAAAATAAAAAACATCAATGAATTTAAATTTTAATTTAAAGTTGGCGGATGGTTACAAAAGCAATTCACAAATTGCTAGAGTTTTAACTGAAAACTGGGTTAAAGAGAATTCATATTGTCCAAATTGTGGTCAATTACCTTTGAATGATTTTGAAAACAATATGCCTGTAGCCGATTTTTATTGTCTAGCTTGTAAAGAAGAATTTGAATTAAAAAGTAAAAATGGTAAATTAAGTGCAATCATTAATGATGGTGCTTATGATAGCATGATTAAAAGGATAACATCTGACACCAACCCAAATTTTTTCTTTTTGACTTACGATAAAAGTGTAGTAAATAATTTTTTAGTAATTCCGAAACAATTTTTCACTCCAGATATTATTATTAAACGCAAACCATTATCTGAAACTGCAAAACGAGCAGGTTGGATTGGTTGTAATATAGATATTTCAAAAGTTCCTGAAAATGGTAGAATATTTATAGTTGAAAATTCAAGAATAATTGAAAAAGAAAAAGTACAAATAAGATTGAAGAGCACTGATTTTTTAAAATCTAAAAGTATAGAATCTAGAGGCTGGATTCTAGATATATTAAAATGTGTTGAAGAAATCAAAAAACAATCTTTTACTTTAGAAGAATTATATGCTTTTGAAAATAAATTGAAAGTTAAATATCCAAATAATAATCATATCAAAGACAAAATTCGTCAGCAATTACAGTTTTTAAGAGATAAAGGTCTGATTGAATTTAATGGAAGAGGAAATTATAGAAAAATCGAACTATGAAAAAATATATATTTATTTCGCCCGAAGGAGAAACAATAGCTCCTAATGGAAATGAAGTTGAAAATATGCAAGTAATAGGTATTGTTGAAAATGTTACTAATGAAAATGAAGCATTAAAAAAACTTTTACTTGAAAATGAGTGGATAATTGATGCGGAATTTAATATTGCGGAATTCATTTGCTATGAAATAAATTATTCCCGTTAGGGATTTAATATTGGTAGAATTTCAATTAATAGGAAACAAATTAATCTCGTTAGGAATTTAATATTGCGGAATTCATTTGCTATGAAACAAATTAATCCCGTTAGGGATTTA
>CAISUR010000396.1 GCA_903888655.1 uncultured Bacteroidota bacterium
AAACCAAAACAATTTCTTCTGGTTTAGATTTTAATGAACAAAAAGAGTTCAACAAAATTGAGAAAGAAATCAAAGATTTAGAATATCAAAAGAAACAAATCGAGCAATTATTCTCTGACGGAAAAGTGGCGGATAAGGAAATTGAAACGAAAGCCAACGAATTACAGAAAATAATTCAAACTATGGAAGAAAAAGAGGAACGGTGGTTTGAACTTTCTTCTAAAATGGAATAATTTGAGTGACAAGTAAAGAGTAATTAGTGAATAGCTGGCTAATTACTAGTCACTTTTCACTAATCACTAAAGCATGCTCTTTCAAATAAAATCATACATCAACTTCCTTTGGCACTCCAAGAATCAACACGGAGTGCATTCGCCGTTTGTGTTTGATTTGGTAACAAAATGTTTCTATGATACCAAAAACTATTCTGAATATTTCCCTTTAAAAGACTATCGAAATTTGCTTTTGCAAAACAAAAACAGTATTGAAGTTACTGATTTTGGTGCGGGTTCCAGAGTTTTTAAAAGCAACACTCGAGCGATAAATGAAATTGCTAAAAACGCCGGAATTTCAAGCAAAAGAGCTGAATTATTATGCCGAATTGTCAATTATTTTCAACCATCAACCATTCTTGAAATTGGCACATCTTTAGGTCTAGCAACATCTGCGCTATCGCAAGGAGCCAAAGAAGCAAAAATTACTACTATAGAAGGTTGTCCAAATACCATGGCAATTGCAAAAGAAATGTTTCAAGTTTCAAGTTTCAAGTTTCAAAATATAGATTTTATTACAAGTGAATTTTCAACATACCTCACTTCCCACAACCCACAACCCACGAACTATAACCTAATCTACTTCGACGGCAATCACTCTAAAAAAGCGACTTTGGAGTATTTCGAACTATTACTTCCAACCTTTACCAATGATTCGGTTTGGATTTTTGACGATATTCACTGGAGTGCCGACATGGAAGTCGCATGGGAATACATTAGAAATCATCCAAAAGTTACCGTTACCATTGACACGTTTCAATGGGGAATCGTTTTTTTTAGAAGCGAACAAGAAAAAGAACATTTTGTGATTCGAGTGTAACATACCTATTCTTTACTTAGCAATTATTATTGAATTAGCAGTTTCATAAAGTTAAAAAAGTCTTGATTACTCAAGACTTTTTCAATAATAAAAATTTATTTAAAACATGATTAACCTTCTAATTTAAGACAGACTATTTATTAGTACGAAAGATCTTTAAATTTAAAGATAAAACTTTCACTTCCTTTAATAGTCACTTTTATGATGCCTACTCCATGGGCAATTTTCAGCGTTGTCGCGGTTCCATAAAGTTGGTCTTTTATAGGATAAACACCATCTTTTAAATGCCAAGCGTTTACTATATCGCCTGGCAACTTTAAATCGAATGTACTAGTATGGTTCGGGTCAAAATTGTTTACGATAATAAGTTTTTCATTATCTGACCAACGCACATAGGAATAAATTTTCTCATCATAGTTGGCTGTTTCATGTCGGTTAACCGTTTGAATCTCTTGAAATTTACCCATTAAAGCATCACTAGTAATTGTAAAATTCAATAATCGTTTGTAAAAATCTCTTAAGTCTTTTTCGCTTTGCGATAATTGTCCTCCATCAAATTTACCTCCGTTCATCCAACGTTGATGATTTGGTACACCAATATAATCAAAGATAGAGGTTCTAGAACGGGTGCCGAAACCTCCATTTTCATTTCCTGCCTCACCCACTTCTTGTCCGAAATAAATCATGGTTGGTGACGAACTAATTGTTGCTGAAACCACCATTAAAGGTTTTCCTTTTTCTCCACTACCTGCAAACTCAGGACTAGCCAAACGTTGTTCGTCATGATTATCCAAAAAGTGAATCATATGATGTTCAATATCAGCCATACGATGTTGAATATCTGAAAGTCCGTCTGGTGTTGTTTTGTTCTGAATTACCGCTTTCAGATGATCATAGGTTTCTACTTTATCATACAAATAATCCATTTTACCCAGATTGATGTAGTTTCTATATTCGTTTGGATTATAAACCTCTGCCAATAAAAAAGCATCAGGATTTTTCATTTTGATGGCTGAATTCATGTAGCTCCAAAATTCATACGGAACCATCTCTGCCATATCATATCGGAAACCATCCACCCCTTTAGCCGTCCAATATAAAGCAATGTCACGAAATTTAGTCCAGGAACTTGGCACCGATTTATCTTTCCAAAATTCGAAGTGTTCGCGATATGATTTTTTATCAAAACCTTCAGGTAATTCTGGAAAATCTTTCGAACCATCAGGACGAATTCCGTAATTTACTTTTACAGTTTCATACCAATCATTAATGTCTGGTTTTGCCATACGCGAACCATTTCCTGTCCATTTCGCTGGATTTTCATCAAAAGTCCCATCAATCATTGGATTCTTTTCTCCATTCAAAGGTTTATAAGAATCTGATGTTGGCACTTGAAAGTGCTGTCCCGGAATATAATAGAAGTTATTATTACGAGCGTATTCGACATGGGTATTATCATCTGCGCCAAAGTCACGAACACCCGGAGGATTTGAAAGACTTACATATTTACGAGCAATATGATTGGGAACGATATCAATGATAACTTTTAATCCATTTTTATGGGTACGAGCAATTAAAGCTTCAAACTCTTCCAATCGTTTGGCTGGATCTACTGCCAAATCTGGGTTTACATTATAATAATCTTTAACAGCATAAGGCGAACCCGCACGTCCCTTAACCACTTCTGGATCATCATTAGAAATGCCATATTTGGTATAATCTCGAACTAAAGCGTGATGCGGAACTCCCGTGTACCAAATGTAATTCACACCTAATTTTTTGATTTCTTGCAAAGCCTTGTCCGTAAAGTCATTAAACTTACCCACTCCGTTCTCTTCGATCGTTCCCCACGGTTTGTTGGTGGTATTTTTATTTCCAAATAATCGAGTAAAAACTTGATAGACTACTTTTTTCTTTTCCACGACGGTCACATTTTTAATTTTGGCATTAGACTTTGTTTTTTTTATTTGTGCGTTTCCAATCATCGAAAACGTAAATAAAGCAAGTAATAGAACTTTTTTCATGATGTTGTTGTTTTAAACATGATGCAACAAATATAAATATTTGAATCGCATTTTAAACAGAGAATAAAAAAATCTTAATAATCCTTTGAGTTGGGTTCTATTTCATAAATTTGCAAGGGAATTATTTGATAATTTATAATGACTTGAAAACGAAATTTAACCATTACAATGCATATAATATTTTGCGAATTACCAGCAATTATTTAAACAAACCATGAAAACCGACTTTATAAAATACCAAGCACAAACATCACCCTATCCTCTCGGAATGGAAGTTTCACATGCTGTTGGTTCTTATATATATGATGTTAATAACAAAAAATACCTCGACTTTGTAGCAGGCGTATCGGCTTGTTCACTTGGACATCAACACCCAAGAGTAAATAAAGCCATTAAAGACCAATTAGATAAATATTCACATGTTATGGTTTATGGCGAATATTCGCAAAGTCCCGCCGTGCAATATTGTAAATTATTGGTAGAACATTTGCCTCCGACTTTAAATAAAGTCTATTTAGTTAACTCGGGAACCGAAGCTTGCGAAGGTGCTTTAAAGTTAGTAAGAAGAGTTACTGGAAGAAGTCAACTGATTTCTTGTCACAACGCCTATCATGGCAACACCATGGGATCAATGAGCGTAATGGGATTTGAAGAACGCAAGCAAATTTTTCGTCCTTTAATTCCCGATGTAGATTTTATTACCTTCAACAATGAAGATGATCTTTTAAAGATTACCACAAAAACAGCTGGTATAATTTTAGAGAGCATTCAAGGTGGTGCCGGATTTATACAACCTGAACACGACTTTTTGGCTAAAGTCAAAAAACGTTGTGAAGAAGTAGGAGCGTTAATGATTGTGGACGAGATTCAGCCGGGATTTGGTAGAACTGGAAAATTATTTGGCTTTGAAAACTATAATGTAATTCCCGATGTGGTTATTATTGGAAAAGGCATGGCAGGTGGAATGCCTGTTGGAGGATTCATAGCCCATGAAAAATATATGGACTTGTTGAGTCATGACCCAAAGTTGGGCCATATAACTACTTTTGGCGGACATCCTGTCATAGCGGCAGCTTGTTTAGCAACATTACAAGAAGTTTTAGCAAAAGACTACGCAGCGCAATCCATCCAGAAAGAAAAATTATTTCGAACGCTTTTGGTACATCCTTTGATACAAGAAGTCAGAGGAAAAGGATTAATGCTTGCTGCGATGACTTCAGATGTAGAAATAACCAATCAAGTTATTTTACGGTGTCAAGATAGAGGATTAATATTGTTCTGGTTATTATTTGAAGGAAAAGCAATCAGAATTACACCTCCATTGACCATTACAGAAGATGAAATAAGAGAAGGGTGTAAGATTATTATAGAAGTAATGGATGAAGTTCAAGCTACCTTTACTAATTCATAACTGATTTTCTGTTAATTAAATTGTTCAAAACAAAAATCAGAATTCTTCGTTTATAAACAAGAGTTAACTACTTTTATTATGTTTAATTTTAAACAAAAAAGCTATGTATTTAGATCACGAAGAAGAAGACTACAATTTATCTTTATCGAAGTTTGAATCGATGTTGAAAACCAATAAAG
The DNA here is from genome assembly GCA_903888655.1 of uncultured Bacteroidota bacterium. Classification (GTDB taxonomy): domain Bacteria; phylum Bacteroidota; class Bacteroidia; order Flavobacteriales; family Flavobacteriaceae; genus Flavobacterium. Next base: position 4,707 of record CAISUR010000396.1, read on the forward strand.
TTTTCTTTTTTGATTCGGAGGAATTTGAAGAAATTATTCTTCATTACTTAGATATGGGCAAGGCTAATTTAGCCAAAAAAGCTTTAAAATTAGGTTTAGAACAACATCCAAAATCTACAGGGTTAAAGTTGGTTCAAATTGAAATGTTGGTCTATGACGACAAATTAGACATAGCTGAAAAAATGCTGAATGAATTATATGCTATCGAGCCAACAAATGAAGAAATATTCATCCAAAAAGCTAACATTTATTCGAAAAGAGATAATCACGAAAAAGCAGTGGAGTTGTTGGAAGAGGCTTTGAAATTCACCGAAGACTTTAGCGATGTTTACAACTTGATTGGCATGGAATATCTTTTTATGGATAATTTAGAAAAAGCAAAAGAGAACTTTACAAAATGTCTTGAAGAGGAAATTGAAGATCAAACAGCACTGTACAATGTGGTGTATTGCTATGAATTTTTAGATCAAAATAAAGAAGCAATTGAATTTCTTAAAAAATATATCGACAAAAATCCCTACAGCGAAATTGCTTGGCATCAACAAGGACGATTGTATTATGGTTTAAAAGAATACGAAAATGCAGTTCGAGCATTTGAATTTGCTACCTATATTGACGACGAATTCATTGGTGCTTTTATGGAAAATGGAAAAGCATTAGAACGCTTAAAACGCTATGAAGAAGCCATTGAAAATTTCCAAAAAACAATTGAATTAGAAGATCCGACTTCCTATGCTTTATTGCGAATAGGTAAATGTCATGAAAAATTAGGAAACAAAGCCGAAGCTTTAAAATATTTTAATCAAACCGTTCATGAAGATCCGCTTTTAGATAAAGGATGGATTGCCATAACTGATTTTTATGTCCGTCA
>CAISUR010000397.1 GCA_903888655.1 uncultured Bacteroidota bacterium
AAATCAATCAGTCACATTTATAATGCAATGATATTAATTAAAACAGACAATTTCTTTTATAATAAATTAAAAAATAATTGTAGAGATTTTGTTTCTTCAAAATATGATCAAAAAATAGTATGGTTAAAAACTAAAGAATTATTAAATAAAATCTATCGGAATAAATAATCACTAAATATAAACTAACTGTATCGTAATGTATAAACTATTTTTAAAACGACTTTTTGATATTATATTTTCTATAATTGTAATAATTATATTGATAGTTCCATTTGTTATTATTGCTTTTTTAATTAAAGTGAATACAAAAGGGCCGGTTTTTTTTATTCAAGAACGTTTTGGATTGCATAAGAAAAAATTTAAAATGATAAAGTTTCGAACAATGACCAATATTAAAAGAGATTTGACAAAGCAAACCTATCAAGATAATTCGGAGATAACTTTTATTGGAAAATATCTTAGACGATTTAAGATTGATGAGCTCCCTCAATTTTTTAATGTTTTTTGGGGTTCTATGTCTACGGTTGGACCCAGACCCTGTTTAGATCAAACATATAATTCATTTAAAGATGAAAATACAGACGATAGATTTAAAGTTAAACCTGGGGTTACTAGTAATGCCGGTGTAAGCGGTTCAATTTTTTTATCTTGGGAAGAGAAATGGTTGTTAGATAAAGATTATGTATCATCACTTTCTTTTTATAATGATATGTTGATAATAAGTAAAACCATAGTTGTAGTATTTATAGGTGAAGATAAATTTTTAAATAAAAAAAATAAATAGTCATGCAAATTGCGAATTATTGTCTTGGAGACGAACATAAAATTTTAGAACTTTTTGAATTGGTTTTCAAACAAAAAATGAGTTTAGATTATTGGAGATGGCGTTTTTTGAATAATCCAGCCGGATCTAAAATGATAAAATTGATGTGGGAAGAAGATAAGTTAATCGGACATTATGCCGTTTCACCATTGTCTATGAATATAAATAATCAACTTATTTTTACGGCTCATTCTATGACTACTATGACACATCCAGATTATGGTGGTAAGGGTATTTTTAAATTATTATCTTTGGCATTATACGATGAAATTGAAAATAATTTAGGTTGTAAAGCTGTTTGGGGTTTTCCAAATAATAATTCTCATTATGGTTTTATCAATAGTTTACAATGGGAAAATATAACCATTATTCATACCATGGGAATAAGCCCTCAAAAGCTTGTAGTTTCAAACAATAAGTTAGAAGTAACAGAATTTGAATTGTTCGATAACGAAAAAGCAAATTTTATTCAATCCAAGATTAATAAATTTAGTGTCTCAATTCATCGTTCAAAGGAGTATCTAAATTGGAGATATTGTGAGAATCCATCGGTAAACTATAAAAAGTTTTATTTTAATCAAAAAAATGAGAGAGCAGTAATTATTACCAAAATATATCCAACAACAAATGACGATGTATTTGATTTAAATATTGTTGAAGCTCATTTAGAAAATTATGAATTAATACATGATTATTTAGATTATATTGTGAAATCATATCATTGCAATTTTAATAGAATTACTATGTGGAAAAATATTTTTGATATAGACCATTTAAAGCTTGAAAAAAAAGGGTTTGCACCAACTTTACCTCAAACCTATTTGTGTTCTCGTTCTCACCATACCATCGCAAATAAATTTAATGATTATCGAAACTGGTATATTTCAATGGGTGATTCAGATGTTTATTAAAATAGAAAGAATATAATTAGTTGTTTGATTTAAAGCTATCAGTATTGATTAGAAATACAAATTGAAAAAAGTAGTTGTTATGAATTTACAAGAAATAAAAAATGTACTAGTAATTGCGCCTCATGCAGACGATGAAGTACTTGGTTGCGGTGGAGTAATTAAAAAGTTATCGAATTTAAATAAAAACGTCTTTGTTGTAATAATGACAAATGCTTTCATTGGTGATCCAGATATTTTTAGTGAAGAAGATATTAATCAAGTAAGAGAAGAAGCTCTTTTATCTCACAAAATATTGGGTGTTAAAGAAACTTTTTTTGCCGAGTTTCCAGCCCCAAGATTAGATACATTTCCTGTTTACAAAATAGCTCAACATATTTCAATTTTACTCAATAATTTGAGTATTGATACAGTTTTTATTCCACACAGAGGAGATGTTCATTTGGATCATAAACGAATATTTGAAGCCGCATTAGTTGCTTCAAGACCACAAGGAAATTATTCTGTAAAAGAAATATATGCCTACGAAACTTTGTCGGAGACAGAATGGGCGGCTCCCTATCCAGAAGATAATTTTATACCTAATATTTACATAAATATTGAAGCAGAAATAGAGTATAAGAAAAAAGCTTTTGAATGTTTTAAATCGCAAATAAAAACATTTCCTCACCCTAGATCGATTGAAGGAATTGATGTTTTATCGAGGCATAGGGGTACAGTGGTTTCTATAAAATCAGTGGAAGCT
>CAISUR010000398.1 GCA_903888655.1 uncultured Bacteroidota bacterium
AATTACATTAATACAAAAAGAAAAAAACCAATTCTATTTAAGAAAATATTATTCTAATTTAACTAATGAAAGCTGGAAATTAAATATAGAAATAAATGGGTTTGATACGATTTACAAGGTAAGTGAAAAATTTGAAAAAACGCTTGGAGTATATTATAAAATCAATCGATATAAAGAGTTAGAGGAGTATAACGATCAAGGATATTATTTTACAATGACTAGGGATTAACAAAAACATTAAACAATGGAAAAAACCATAAAAAAAAATCAGCATAATACATTTAATCATTTTTGTTACAATCACTCTTCAAAGTTGTAAGCAACACGACAATTTTAATCAAAAAACAAGAACTGATATAAATAAAAATAGAGAAGATACTTTTAATGCCCCAACAAAAATATACTTCACTACAAAAGATGGTAAAGATTTTGACCCTGATACTTTAAATAAAAACTTTGATAAAGAGCAATGGAAAAAAGATGCCAAAATATATTTAAACGCTAAAGAGGGAGAAATAATAACTGTTGAACCCACAAAAAAGAAATCCCATAACAATTCAAAAGAACATAAACTTCAAACCAAAAAATATTCTGAACCGAATGAAGATTTTGAATACTCTGAATATTGGAGAAAAGAGGCATTTAAGGCAACAAAAAAATATTTGATAGAAGAAATATCAAGCTCTAATTGTAAAGTAATTGGTCAGGGCTTATTTCAACCAAATTTAATTCAATACATTGGGAGGAGAGGTTATTTAATCAAAATTCTATGTACGTATGATTGTAATAAAAATTATATAAATGAAGCTTATTTTTGGGTTGAAACTTATTATAGTGGAAATAATAATTGGAGGTTTCAGATAATTAAACAAAAATACAATGATTAATTTTATATTTTTGCAATAGAGATTTTATATCAGACATTGGAAATATTTAAAATAAGATACAGATTTAAATCGCTAATCATTTCCGATATTTACTTATAAATCATCAATATCAGTCACGAATTTGTCACGAAGAAAACAAAAGCCATCAAAACATATTAGTTTTCAATGCAATACAACCAATTGTATCATTCTTCCCGCAAATGCGACCAGAGAAAAAACAAATTGATTTAACAGAAGATGAAAAATATATCATCGAAATTCTTAAAGCTAATGAAGGAATTTCTATTGGAGATTTGAAAGAAAAAACAGGATTAAGCGGCAAAAAATGGGATGCAGCAAGCAAAGGTATTTCCAAGCATGGATTAATGAAAGTGGTGGTAAATGGAGATAATAAAATTGTAGAATATTTAGGAAAATAAAATAGTTTTATGTCATTTAAAAAAAAAATACTAAATTCGCATTCAACAATTTAACATATATTTATCATGAAAAAAATTATTGCAACATTATTTTTAACAACAGTATTAAGTTTAACTTCAAGTGCTCAAGAGACTTCTAAAGCAAATACATCGAAAACTGAAATAACAGAAGCTTCAATTTCAAGAGACATCAAAGATTTGTCAAAAACAGTAACAATGAACGAAAGCTTGACAAAAGATTTTACAACATTGTTAAACATGAGAGCAGAAGCCGTAAATGGTGCTAAAACAGAAGAAGAAAAAAAGGCAATCTTTGAAAGATTCAGTAGAAAATTATTGGGTGGATTGAATGATAGTCAAATGACACAATTAAAATTAAATCCTGAATTACTTAATCGCTTAACCCAATTTAGTAGCAGCAAATAGTTTGTTGACAAACAATTTTAAAACCGTCTCAAAAAAAATGTGACGGTTTTTTTTTGTCTAAAATTACTCAATCTTATCATTATGTACTACAGGAATCATTCTCACTAATACCATGAGTTTAATTTTTACATAGAATTTTATGTAATAACTATATCTCGGATATGGCTTTGTTTATTTTTTTAATACGAGTTCATTTTTTTAACAAAATATTTTGTTTAATTAATAGCGATATTTGTTAAACAATAATTAACTTTACCATCAAATTTATTTCATATGGAAACAACAAAGAAAACGACAAGTAAAAAGAAGTTGGTAGATGACAATTTTATCATTTCCAAATACATGGATTATGTACTTGATAAAAATCAAGAACCTAGAAATGTTTTTTCATTTTGTAAAGAACATCAAATTGAGGAAGCTGATTTTTATACTTTTTTTGGATCTATTGATGCTTTAAAGCAAGAAATTTGGGTTAAGTTTTTTGAAAATGCATTAGTAACTATAGAAGGTGAAGAGGCTTTTGGAGGATACTCAGATAAAAATAAATTGCTAACTCTATACTTTACTCTTTTTGAAATCATGACTTTAAATAGAAGTTATGTTTTGTTTTCATTGAAAGAGAATAAAGAAGGATTGAAAAATCTGAAAAGTTTAAAACAATTCCGAAACCGTTTTAAAGATTTTATTGTAACCATAATTGACACTGAAAACTCTGAAATGAAAGAGAAATTGGCTAAAGTTACCAAGCCTATTTTTTCGGAAGGAGCTTGGATACAATTTTTATTTTTATTGAAATTTTGGATGGACGATACCTCCAAATCTTTCGAAAAAACAGATGTGTTAATCGAAAAATCGGTCAATACCGTTGTTGATTTGTTGAATACTAAACCATTAGAAAGCCTTTTTGATTTGGGTAAATTCCTTTGGAAAGAAAAAATGAATTAAGGCTGAAATTAATTTAGGTTTATTATGAAAACATTAGATAAGATTCCAACAGGAAAAATAGAGCGAGCCAGTCAATTGGTAAAAACAGGATTCAAAGTAGGAGGGAACTATGTGGCATATTATGGCGAAAAAATAGTTAATCCGTCGTTGAATCGCGATAAATTAAACGAAAACAATGCGGAAGATATTTATGATGGATTGAAAAATCTAAAAGGTAGTGCTTTGAAAGTAGCTCAAATGTTGAGCATGGACAAAAGTATTATGCCGCAACAATATGTCGATAAGTTTTCGTTGTCACAGTTTTCTGTTCCGCCATTATCGGCGCCTTTGGTTAGAAAAACGTTTAAAAAATATTTAGGTCAATATCCAGAGAACTTATACGATACGTTTACGCCAGATGCTATGAATGCTGCGAGTATCGGTCAAGTACACAAAGCAACCAAAGATGGGAAAAATCTTGCTGTGAAAATCCAATATCCAGGTGTTGCGGATAGTATAAGTTCGGATTTGGCTTTGGTAAAACCATTTGCCATAAGAATGTTCAATATTAAAGGTAAAGATTCTGATAAATATTTTAAAGAAGTTGAAGATAAATTATTAGAAGAAACCGATTATAATTTAGAGCTAAAACAAAGTATCGAAGTTTCTAATTGGTGCAAACACATTGAAAATTTGCGTTTTCCAGAATATTATCCCGAGTTGTCTTCGGAAAAGATTCTAACTATGGAATGGATTGATGGAGAACATTTGTCTGAATTTGCTTCGCACAATAATGATAGTGTTAAAGGCGATAAAATTGGTCAAGCACTTTGGGATTTTTATATGTACCAAATGCATCATTTAAAACAAGTTCATGCCGATCCGCATCCCGGAAATTTCTTGATTGACAAAAACGATAAGTTAGTTGCTATTGATTTTGGTTGTATTAAACAAGTTCCTATTGATTTTTATGTTCCATATTTTGAACTCGCAAAACCTGAAATAATTGATAATCCGAAGTTATTCAACGAAAAGTTATACGAACTGGAAATTTTACGACAAGATGATTCTAAAGAAGAAATAGTTTATTTTACCAAATTGTTTCACGATTTATTGAGTTTGTTTACCAAACCGTTTCATGGAGATTTTTTTGATTTTTCTGACGATAATTTCTTTGGTCAAATCGCTACTATGGGAGAAGAATTTGCAAAAGATACCCAATTGCGAAAGATGAATGGTAATAGAGGCTCTAAACATTTTTTGTATATCAACCGAACGTTTTTTGGATTATATAATTTATTACATGATTTAAAAGCAAGAGTAAACACAAAAACTTTTGAAAAGTTCATAACGGAATAGCTATATTAAAAATCAAATATGATTTAATTCTTGATAAATATTTAAAAGAATTAT
>CAISUR010000399.1 GCA_903888655.1 uncultured Bacteroidota bacterium
AGGGATGAAGGTAGTTTAAAAAAAAATACCCGAAGTGATTGCATCGGGTAGTGGAGGTTGTTTTAGTTGTGGATTTATTTAAAAATCAAAAACATGTTCAATTTTAATTTTTCTAGTATTTATTTCAATTAATAATTTGCCGAGGTTTTCAACTTTTACTGTTAATGCTACCCTTTTTAATTTTGGATAAGAAGTGATGGGTTGAGTGAAAATGGTTTGTGTATTTTCAAAACTATCTTTGTTGTTTTCGGGTATAATAATCGTTAGCAGAATAGCCGAATTATTTCCTGCAATTTCTTTAATAATTTTGCCTTGAAGAGCCAGTTTTGTTATTGCTTCATTAAATTTATCATATCTAGGTAGATTGACAATTTCATTATTGTTTGTGACTACGGTTGTTGTTGGAAGCGCTTCTTCATATACTTGTTCGGTTCCCAAACCGATTAATTTGCTATAGCCCCACTTTACCAAAAGTTCTGAAGTTAGAATATATTTTCGTTCTGCTTTTCGAATAAAGTTATTCCCAAAAAATGAAGTATCACACCAAAGATTTTTGAGTTGATTTTTGAAGTTGAATTCATACCAAGGGCGGTCTTTTATAAAAGTCACATATTCTTGAGTGAATTTTGCATTGAATTTGTCTTCATCGGTTACAACGTTTTCTGAATCAGTCATTCTTCCAAAAATCGTTTCATACCATGATTTGATTGAATATTCAATACTGGCACTTGTTCCAATTACCCAAATCATAAAATGATAGCCTTTATTTACAGGAAAGTTGCCTTTTATTTGATTGTTTACAATGTGATAACTTTCCCATATTTGTCGGGTATGACTCATAAAAGGAAAACTGGTTGCGGTGGTGTGTTTGAAATAATCTGCCTGTTCTTCTGGACTAAAAACCAAATACCATTCGGGAAAAGTCAAGAAAGTTTGATCAGCTGGTCGGCAATCTTCTTTTTTGGTAATCGGATTTTTATTGACTTGCAACCATTCTTTTTTGACTACCAATCCTTCACCTTGAGCAATAGTTGTTGGATTTCTTTTTTTAAAAAAGAAGATAGAAGTTGCCACAACTAGGGTACAAAAAGTAAGAATATATAATCTTTTCATAACATTATAATTTAGAAAAGGATATCAAAGTATTATCTGACGGATCGTTGTCTTGCAAAATTCGTTTGCCATTATCTTGAAAACCATGCGATACAATTAGGTTACTCCATTGTTCTATCGATTTAAATGAACGGTATTCACTTTTGTCTTTTTCCCAAGTTTCATTCAATCCTAAATTAAAAACGGTATGTACCAACGAAACAAAAGTTGCCATTTCGTGCGATTTTACATCGTGATCTCTCATAATGAATAGTCCGCCTTTTCGCAAAATTCTATGAATCGACTGTATATAAGCATCTAGTTTTTCTATTGGGCAATGATGTAATCCGATGTGACAAGTTACCAAATCAACACTTTCGTTAGCAATTTGGTTTGGATTAATAGGTTCATAATCCAAAGGAAAAAAAGTACCTATTTTACTAATTCTTCCACGTTCCATAATATCTGAAACCGAATTACTTGGGGTGATGTCATTGGTTAGATAAATAGTACCCGATAGTTTGATGTGCCTTTTCAATTCACTGATATACCTTCCGGTAGAACCAATTTCTAAATACGTATTGATGTTGGTTTTGCTTCCTAATAATTGCAAAACTTGACGACTCATTTCTTTTTTTTGCTTCTTTAAAGCAGGTAATGCCAAAGTAAGTTCTGATAGAAAAGGTTTTATTTTGGGCAAATCATTTTGAATAGCTTTATAAATTTCTTCATCGCTATTTTTTTCTTTCGTAATTATTTCAATCAAATGATGGAACTTATCTTCGGGATACAGATGAAAAATAACTTGAAGAAAACGATAAAATTTATCGCTCCACATCGTATCAGAGAAAACGGCTTTAAATTCGGATGGTTTTGTCATAATTTTAAGAGGTATAATACGTGTCCCAAAGCACATTTCTAAACTTGAAAGTTGGGTCCAATTTCGATTTTAATTCAAATAATTTAGTGGCATTTGGATAGGCTTGATGGAATTGTTCTTTAGTAGCATGAGCTTGATAAGGCAAGTAATACGAACCATTTTGCGAAATAGAAGCATTGATAAGTTCACGTGTCCAAACGGCAACTTTACCTTTTTCAGCTTCATTTGTGTATTGTTTGTACCAAACCACAAAAGCAAAAACTTCTTCTTTGGCCCAAGCCAATAATGAGCCTGTATCTTTTTCGGCATGTCTGATAGAAATATTAATTACATTCACTTTATGACGTTGAAAAATTTCAGCCATTAAACTCGTAAAAGCATCAAAATTTGCAATAGGCACAAAATATTCTTGCAATACATAAGTACTGTTTTTTCGGCTGTTGGGTTCCAATTCTAAAACATCATAACCTGCTTCATAATTGCGCCAATGGATTTTAGTTTTTAAATAAACTAATGGATCAATGATGTGTTCTCTTCTCCATTTTCCAAAGTCACTTTTACTAAAAGCATTGATAAAATAGCGTTCCAAAGGATAAGCACCAGACAAGGGCATCAGTCTTGTTTTAACCGTTGGTTTTTCGTCGGTTAGCACCCAACTTACAGCTCTTATATTTTTGTATTGAGGAGGATAAATATCTCCGTTATGAAAGATCACGTTTTTATTTTTGCTTACTTTTTTTAAGAAAAAAGAAAGGTATTCATTGCGTTTCAATTTTTTGAAGATTCTTTTTACTGGAAGATTTTCTGCCAAATCAAATTCGACTGTAGCAATTACTCCGACAGCATTATAGCAACCTATACAGGCATAGAATAATTCTGAATTTTCAGTAGGAGAACAAAAATGTAATGTTCCATCTGCCAAAATAACCTCAATCGATCTTACCGATAAAATCACGGCCCCCAATCCAATGTATCGCCCGTGACAATTTACACTCAATGAACCCCCAACAGTAAAGTTGGCGTAGGTTTGCATGATTTTTACACTCAAATTGTATTGGTCAACAAACTTCTGAATATCGCACCAACGTATACCTGCTTCTACTTTAATGGTTTTGTCTTGGGCAGAAAATGCAATTATTTTATTCAAATTACGAAGGTCAATGTGGGTTGATCCGTGACTTGCTGTTTGACCTCCCATGCTAAATCGGCCACCACTAGTAGAAACTTTTTCTGAATTTTTAATTGTATTTTGAAGTTCCTCTATTGAGTTAGGTGTTGCAACTTCTCCAACCAAAATCGGGTTCAATTGGGTTACATCGTCAATGATTCTTTCAGATGTTTTTAGATGATCAATGGCAATGCCGTTTCCGTTTTTGTAATAATCGGGTGTTGAACCTTGAAAATTGCCGTAACGATTGACTAATTTCGTTCCTTTTTTAAATCCTAAAAAAAATATTAAAATTAATGGCCCCAAAACCGGAATCAAAACCATCCAAAGCCAATGTGCTGATTTATTGGTGTCGTGTAATCTTTTAGTAGCAGTGGCAATTAAAGCCCAAAACAAAATAGGATATAGAATCCAAGTGGCACTATACGAAATTAAATTAACCGCCGTAAAAAGAATGTAGAACGAAGACCAAATGAATAAAGAAATCATCCAATAGGTGCCCCGATTCATTCTACCTCGATTGGTAAAAAGTAAGTAGCTAACCGGTAGTTTGTCTTTTAATACCATTTAAAAAGGAAAGTTTTTTCAAATGTAATTAAGTTTGTCTATAAAAGTAAAAGATTATTTCAATTAATGAGTTGCTACGATATTTGTTTGTTGAAATTTGTTTATTTTTTAGTATTTATTTGGATATTAAAAAAATAAAACTAAATATTTGCACTCGAAAAAATAATAACCCTTTAAAAACGAAGAAAATGTTTGTATTTACATCATCAAAACAAAGCTTCACACCGGTAGGAACTGGTGCAGCACTTCTTCGTGGCTTATTTCAATCATAGCGATTTACTTTTAAAAATATGAAAAAGCCCGAAGACATTTAGTTTCGGGCTTTTTTGTAGCTATTCTAGACACTTTTACAAAATTTATTCCTGAACGAAGTTCATTTACTCGATCTGATTTTCAGACGAAATGCCTTGCTGTTATTTTTTTTGCGATGTCAAGAATAACGGCCCAAAAATTAACAACGATTAAAAATTTATGGGAAATAAATTAACCGGAAGAGACCTAATTAAATTAGGCTTCCCGAAGAATAATAGTATCAATATTGCTTTAGGACAAATAAGCAGATACAGAAAAAGAGAAAAAAAAGATAGTATTATTAATGAAGCCAAAGAAGTGTTGTTGTACCCAGACAGATACAAGAACGATGGGACTTGGGGCAAAGTGGTAGAAGGATTAATCAATCCAGTTCAAGTGCGAATGCATCAGTTGCAAACTACACGAGCACCATTCTCCATTTTTGGAGAAAACGAAATTGATGAGCAAGCTAAGTTTCAATTATATGATGCTTTGAAGTTACCAATATCCGTTGCAGGAGCTTTAATGCCCGATGCCCATTCTGGTTATGGATTGCCCATTGGAGGAGTTTTGGCTACAGAAAATGCTGTTATTCCGTATGGAGTTGGTGTGGATATTGGTTGCCGCATGAGTTTATCGATTTTTGATTTGCCTGCTTCGTTCATCAAAGGAAAAGACCATCAGTTGCAAGCCATTCTGAAGGAGCATACCAAATTCGGAATGAATGAAACACATGCCATTAAAGCCGATCATGAAATCTTTAGCAGAAGTGAATTCCAAGATATTCCGTTATTGAAAAGTTTGCAGACAAAAGCATACAAGCAATTAGGAACATCTGGTGGTGGAAACCATTTTGTAGAATTCGGAATCGTGCAATTGGATGCACCTTTGTCAGAATGGAAATTGGAAGTAGGAAGTTATTTCTGCGTTTTATCACACAGCGGTTCACGCGGAATGGGCGCCAATATTGCGAAACATTACACCTATTTGGCAACAAAACAATGTCCGTTACCCAAAAATGTACAGCATTTGGCTTGGCTAGATTTGAATACACACGACGGTCAAGAATATTGGTTGGCGATGAATTTAGCAGGCGATTATGCCAAAGCCTGTCATGATAACATTCATAAGCGGATAGCCAAAGCCATTGGGAAACGCATTGTGGTAACCATAGAAAACCATCACAATTTTGCTTGGAAAGAAATCGTTAATGGTAAAGAATGTATTGTTCATAGAAAAGGTGCGACACCGGCTCACGAAGGAACACTTGGAATCATTCCAGGTTCTATGACGGCACCTGGGTTTATTGTTATTGGAAAAGGAAATTCGGAATCATTGAACTCGGCTTCTCATGGGGCTGGAAGATTGTTTTCGAGAGCTAAGTGCAAAGCCAATTTTACACCAAGTGAAATTAAAAAAGTATTGGCAAACCATGAGGTGCAACTGATTGGTGGTAATGTGGATGAAGCGCCAATGGCTTACAAGGACATTCATAAAGTAATGGCTTTGCAAACCGAGTTAGTTACTGTCTTAGGAACATTTACACCAAAAATTGTTCGTATGGACAAATAAAAAATAGCGTATTATGGAAAAAATAATTCAGATAACAGCAGGTCGAGGACCAGCAGAATGCACTTGGGTTGCGGCTCAAGTGCTTAAAAAAGTATTGGAAGAAGCAGAAGATCAACAATTGGAAACCAAAGTTTTGCAACGAGAAACAGGAACAGAAAGCGGAACAGTTGCTTCGGCATTGATTGTTTTGAAAGGGAAATTAGTTGGGGAGTTTGTAGCGTCATGGGCAGGCACAATTCAATGGATAGGGCAGAGCACGTTTAGAAAAATGCACAAGCGTAAAAACTGGTTTATCGGAGTTTTTGAGGTAGTTCATGTACCAACCAAAAACATTTCCGAAAAAGACATTCAGTATCAGGCAATGCGTAGTTCTGGAGCTGGAGGGCAGCATGTGAACAAAGTAAGTTCTGCTATAAGAGCGACACATCTTCCAACAGGAATAAGTGTAGTTTCTATGGATTCGCGTTCGCAACACCAAAACAAGAAATTGGCAACTGAGCGATTGTTAGATAAATTTAAGGTTTTTGAATTGGAACAAATCAAGCAACAAGTGAATAACCAATGGGAAAATCAATTGAATGTACAACGTGGTAATCCAATACGAACATTTAAAGGTTCTGATTTTAAAAAAGAAAACGTAGTGAAAGGCTACAAATCAGAGCGACAGAGTGCCAAACAAGAATTAATAAAAAACATCAAACAGATTAGTGACTAATTACTTGTCACTAATCACTAATTACTAATAAAAATGAAAACAGTAGATAAATATCTTTTTCAAGCATTGGATAACTATCCGTATTGGTTGGAAGGAACTATAGAATCGTTAGATTACGCTTTGTCTTATAACGACAAGAATCCGATGGCTTTGTGTTTGTATGGACGCATTCAATCGGAGCAATTGCACGATTATGAAGAAGCTAAGCGTTATTTTCAAGAAGCCTTGGCTATTGAAATTAATTCCGTTTCGGTCTATCCTTATTATTTGGATGCTTTGCTTTTGAATGAAGATTATGAAGAAGCTACAAAATTGATTGACTTTGCCTTAACGATTAAAGGAATTGATAAAGTGGCTATTATGCTCAAGAAAGCTTTACTACTTGAAAAACAAGGTGCGTATAAACAAGGGGTTAAGTATTTGAAGGAAATCAAACTTTTAGTTACCTCTTCTAGTGATACTTCTGAAATTGAAGACATCGAAAAGCGGTTTAAAGCCAAACAAAAGTTGGTGGCTCCAAAGAAAAAATCAAAAGTTAAAAATAATAGTGATGCAAAAAAGAAAAAGCAAAAGTGATGAATTGAAAATAGCGACCATTTAGTCGCTATTTTTTATTTTCATTTCCGATTTTTGAATTGTTTTATTCCTCCAAAAGTACCTCCAAAATACTAATCGCAGCATCGCTAATTTTAGTACCCGGACCAAAAACAGCAACGGCACCAGCATCGAAAAGGAATTGGTAGTCTTGTGCGGGGATGACCCCACCTACAATGACCATAATATCTTCGCGTCCGTATTTTTTAAGTTCTTCAATAACTTGTGGTACTAAGGTTTTGTGTCCGGCTGCTAGTGAGGAAACTCCCAAAATATGCACGTCGTTTTCTACCGCTTGTTTCGCAGCTTCAGCAGGTGTTTGGAATAACGGACCAATGTCTACGTCAAAACCTACGTCAGCATATCCTGTAGCTACTACTTTGGCACCACGATCGTGACCGTCTTGTCCCATTTTGGCAATCATAATACGGGGTCGACGTCCTTCTTTTTTAGCGAAGGCATCGGCTAATTGTTTGGCTTTTTCAAAGCTCTCGTCGTTTTTAATTTCTTTACTGTACACTCCGCTAAAACTTCTAATTTGTGCTTTATATCTTCCAAAAACTGCTTCCAAAGCATCACTGATTTCTCCTAATGTGGCTCTGTTTCTCGCTGCTTCTACGGCTAAAGATAGTAAATTTTTATTCTGATGACTATCAGAATCTGTTGTATTTTTCGTAGATGATTTAGCCGCATCTGTTAAT
>CAISUR010000400.1 GCA_903888655.1 uncultured Bacteroidota bacterium
TCAAAAACTTTAGCACCCGAAACTTCATTCCCTTTTGTTTCAACAACAACCTTATCCAACAATTGTAACCCTTGATCTAAAGTTCTCAAAAACGACGCTTCTTCTTCACGAATCACATTTGTAACCAGTTGTTGTTGCGATTTGATTTCTGGGAAAAATTCGCCCATTTGAGCAGCTAATACTTCCACCAATGTATTGATAAAAGGCTCTTTCGTATTCAAAAAGGTAAATCCGTAACGAATGGCACGACGTAAAATTCTGCGAATCACATAACCTGCGCCCGTATTGCTAGGCAATTGTCCGTCAGCAATGGCAAAAGCCACCGCACGAACGTGATCCACAATAACACGTATCGCAATATTGGTTTTTTCTTGATTTGCATCAAGTACGGACAGGTCGCGACCTGTCCTTGCCGAATTCGGCATATATTTTAATCCTGTAATTTGTTCTACTTTTTCAATAAGTGGCGTAAATACATCCGTATCATAATTGGAAGTCACGTTTTGCATGGCCATACACAAACGCTCAAATCCCATACCGGTATCAACATGTTGTGCTGGAAGTTTTTCTAAAGAACCATCCGCTTTACGATTGAATTCCATAAACACATTATTCCATATTTCTACTACTTGTGGATGGTCAGCATTAACCAAACTACGACCAGAAACGGCAGCTCTTTCAGCATCTGTTCTTAAATCGATGTGAATTTCGGAACACGGGCCACACGGACCTTGGTCGCCCATTTCCCAAAAGTTGTCTTTTTTGTTCCCAAGAATAATTCGGTCTTCGGGTACATATTGTTTCCAAATATCCCATGATTCTTGATCAAACGGTACATTTTCGGCTGGATTTCCTTCAAAAACCGATACATATAAGCGGTCTTTATCTAGCTTTAATACTTCGGTCAAAAATTCCCAAGCCCAAGCTAAAGCCTCTTTTTTGAAATACCCGCCAGCAGAGTGAGTAGGATCACCAAACGACCAGTTTCCCAACATTTCAAACATTGTATGATGGTAGGTATCAAAACCTACATCTTCCAAATCGTTGTGCTTTCCAGACACACGAAGACATTTTTGAGTATCCGTAATCCTTTGTGATTTTGGAGTTCCATTGCCTAAAAAGTATTCCTTGAATTGTGCCATCCCCGAATTGTTAAACATCAAAGTAGGGTCGTCTTTAAGAACGATTGGCGCCGATGGAACAATTAAATGCCCTTTGCTTTCAAAAAAATTAAGGTATGCTTTTCGAATGTCTTGTGATTTCATTTCTATAATTAGAGTATTAGATCTTTTGATAATTAAATTTTGTTCCAATAGTTTGCTCAATAGCCCTGATTGTAGTGGAAAGCTCCCGATGGAATCGGGACTTGCAACGTAAAGCAGGAACATGGTTTACAAAGATGCTAAAAGTTTCGCTCTTAAAAAATAGGAAAGATTGAAACATTTATTAAATTTGTTCGTATAACTATTTTTGTTTTAAAAATTAGCACAAAAATAGTATAATTTAAGAAATGTCGAAGAAAGTTAAGTATTATTACGACCCAGAAAGTTTAGCCTATCGAATCATCAGTCCGCAAAAGAGGAAAAAATTTGGATATGCTTTGCTATTTTTGGTGGCGTCGGCATTATTTGGATTTCTGTGTTTTGTCATTTTAATGAATACTCCTTATTTTGAAACTCCAAAAGACAAGATTCAGGCCCGCGAAATAGAGAATATGAAGTTAAGCTATGCTCTATTAAACAAAAAATTAGAAGATATAGATGAAGTAGCTGCCAATTTGGAAGACCGTGATAATAATTTATATCGAACCTATTTCAACTCGGCTCCTATTCCTACGGAAACAAGAAAGGCTGGGTTTATTGATAAAAACAGGTACAAAGAATTAGAAGGATACAACAATTCCGATTTGGTCATTAGTACCTCGAAACGTGTTGATATTATTACCAAAGAATTGGCTATTCAATCGAAATCATTGGATGAAATATTGAAATTGGCAAAAGCAAAAGACAAATTATTAGCCGCCATTCCAGCTATTCAACCTGTTAAAAATGAAGATTTAAAACGAATGGCTTCTGGTTTTGGATATCGAACTGACCCTTTTACCAAAGCGCGAAAAATGCACGAAGGAATGGATTTTACGGCTAAAATGGGAACTCCAATTTATGCCACTGGCGATGGTGTTGTGAAGAATGCCGATAATTCGTTATCAGGTTATGGAAATCATATCGAAATCAATCATGGCTATGGCTATCTGACTTTGTATGGGCATTTAAGCAAATATAAAGTCCGTGCCGGGCAACGGGTAAAACGAGGAGACGTTATAGGTTATGTTGGCAGTACAGGCCGAAGTGAAGCGCCACATTGTCATTATGAAGTACATAAAGACGGAAAAGTAGTAAACCCTATTAATTTTTATTACGGAAATATTTCGGCAGCAGAATATGTAGCCATATCAAAAATAGCAAACCAATAAAATCAATCGTTGGATTAACGATTTAAGATTGATAATTTTTGAAATTAATTCAAAAATTATCTAATTGGAATTTAGAATTTATTAATTTGGAATTTAAAAAATATGCACATACAATTATCGAAAGACAAATTATATTTTAGCATTGGCGAAGTGGCCGAAGCTTTTCAAGTAAATGCCTCACTCATTCGTTTTTGGGACAAGGAATTTGACATTCTAAAACCAAAGAAAAATGCGAAAGGCAACCGCATGTTTACTCAAGAAGATGTTAAAAATTTGCAACTAATCTATCATCTGGTTAAAGAACGAGGTTTTACTTTAGAAGGAGCTAAAACACATTTGAAAGAAGGACAGAAAAAAACGCTGGATAAATTTGAAATAATAGCAAAGCTTGAAGGCCTTAAAGCCGAATTAACGAATATTAAAAACCAACTTTAAAGATGAACACAAAATCAATTTTACAAATCAGTTTTATCTTTAGTTTTTTGACTGTAATTGTTGGAGCCTTTTTAAAAATCGAGCATTATCCATATGCTCATTTGACTATAATCGTTGGATTATTATTTCATTTAATCTTTTTGATTGCTGGAATTTTCGAAGTATCCAAATCAAAAAAGATAGAGGTTTCAGAAAAATTTATGTGGACCGTTGGATTTATCTTTTTTGGCAGTGTTGCAGGTTTGGTATACCTTTTGTCTGCAAGAAAACGAATCGTTTAAAATAAAACTAAAAACAATAAATAACTTTAAATTAAAAAAACATGGATTTTAAAAAATTTTTACCTTGGATTATCGGAATTGGATTAGTATTAATTATTGCCTTCTATGTGATGGGAGTAAAAAATACTGCATTACGCTTCAATCAAGCTACTGAGAAAGAATGGGGAAATGTAAACACCGCGTATCAAAGAAGAAATGACTTGATTGGAAATTTAGTTAAAACAGTACAAGGGGCTGCCGATTTTGAAAAAGGAACATTAACTGCTGTAATTGAAGCGCGTTCTAAAGCAACAGCGATTACTATTGATCCAAAAAATATTACGCCAGATCAATTAGCTAAATTCAATCAAGCACAAGCAGGAGTTTCATCTACCTTATCGCGATTGTTAGTTTCTGTAGAAAGATATCCTGAACTAAAATCAAATGAAAACTTCTTGAAACTTCAAGACGAATTGGCGAGTACGGAAAATCAAATTCTTACTGCTAGAACACGTTTCAACGAATCGGTTCAAGCGTATAATGGCTATGTGTTAGCGATGCCACAAAGCTTCTTCCTTGGCAGTTACAAAGAAAAAGCTTACTTTCAAGCGGTAGCAGGTGCCGAAAAAGCGCCAGATGTAAAGTTTGATTTCGACAAAAAAGAATCTAAATAAGATGTCTAAAATAGAGACCTTTTTATCTAAAGCCGATGAAGCAGAAGTAGTTGAGGCCATTCGATTGGCAGAAGAAAATACTTCGGGTGAAATTCGGGTACATTTAGAAAAAGAAACTTCCATTGCTCCTTTCGAGAGAGCGGTGGAAGTTTTTCATAATTTGAAAATGGAAAACACCAAAGACCACAATGGGGTAATCATTTATGTGGCTATTGCTAGCAAACAATTTGCGATTTATGGTGGCCAAGGGATTCATGAAAAAGTACCTGCTGATTTTTGGAACAGCACCAAAGACGTTATGCTACACCATTTTAAAAATGGGAATAACAAACAAGCATTGGTGGAAGGAATCTTAAAAGCAGGAGAGCAATTAAAAAGCTACTTCCCGCATCAAGATGATGATGTGAACGAACTTTCTAACGAAATATCAAAAGGAACACTATGAAAATTACGAATTATAAATTACAAATTACGAATTTTAATAGAGCCTTATTTTTCTGTATTGCGCTGTTTAGCTTTTTACCTTCATTTGCGCAATATACTATTCCCGACAAACCAAGTTTTCAAACTTCGGTGTATGATTATGCTAAATTGTTGAACGAATCTGAAAAACAACAATTAGAGCAGAAACTCGTTCGATATTCTGATTCTACCAGTACGCAAATTGTGGTGGTGACTATTGATGACTTAAAAAATGAAGACATTGATGTATTGTCGACCAATTGGGCACAAAAATGGGGCATCGGACAAGCCAAAGAAGACAACGGCGTTATGATTTTAGTCGCAAAAAAAGACCGAAAATTAAGCATTAGACCGGGTTATGGATTGGAAGACCGATTGGTAGCTGGCGTCTGTGGTGAAATCATACGAAATGTAATTATACCCCAATTTAAAGCCGGAAGTTATTACAACGGATTAGACAAAGGGGCCGATGCCATTATTCAGGTGGTTAAAGGAAAATATAAAGGAACCCGAAAAGCAACGCATGAAAGTCATATTCCATTTGGACTCATATTATTTATTGTGATTTTAGTCGTTATGATTATTTTCAGAAATAGAAATGGTGGCGGTGGCGGTGGAAGCGGATTGATGGATGTTTTACTATTAAGCAGTCTTGGCAGAGGATTTGGCAGCGGCGGCGGATTTGGCGGCGGTTCTTCTGACGGTGGCGGATTCGGTGGCGGATTTGGCGGCGGTGGCTTCTCTGGTGGCGGTGCTAGCGGTAGTTGGTAAGACCCCTTTCCATTCGCACAAGATTATCTTAAACTCTTTCTTTACATATAAATAACCTATTGGTATAATTTAATTTTAAAAATTACACCTTAATAGGTTATTTTATTTTTTTATCAATAATTTATCCCAATCAATAGTAGGTGTCTTTTCTTTTAATTTGGGTAAATCTCTTGCTTTTTTATCATTTAAAACAACTTTATTCTTTTTATAGTTTAATTCAATTTCACCAACATAAGTAATCATTCCAGATTTAACTTCGAAAGGCAAGTCTACTGGAATGTTTTTTTCACTCTGATACATTCCTCCGTTTTCGAATAGACTAATGAGATTAAATTTATAGGATCCAGGTGGACGCTTATAAGCAAAATAATAAACTGCTTTATTTTCATCAAAAAAATCTGGATGAAATTTCATTTTTAAGATTTGTTCTGGAACAATATAAATACGATTCCTAATCTTGTTACTTCCCAAAGAGTCTATAGTATTAAAATATAATGAATAAGCATTAAATATTGGCTTTTGGTTATGTATTGAAAAAGCTCCCACAATATAACCTTCTTGATCTTTTGAATCAAAGTTTTGAGGCATTGATGAAGAAGGTAAATTCGCACACGAATAAATTAATAATGACAGAATAAAGATTACAGAGAAGTTTTTCATATTTTGGTACTTGAACTTGTTGGTTAATTATATGGTTTTTCAAATTTTTGTTTCTTTTCAAAGTTCACAAAAAAAGTGATACATGAACTATTAACTTTTTAGAATTAGGTTGCCTATCCTAATCGGCGCTATTTTTTTAAAATTTAAGTTCAAATGAACAAATATATTAAATCCAATAAATAAAAAAATTACGAACAGCCATTTTAATTATTTTTGTGATATCAAACCACCAAAAATGAAATTATTTAAGAAAATTACACTGCTACTTTTAGTACTACTAGCTGTAATGAGTGTGTCGCTTTATGGTTACTTACTTTCTACTAAACCAAAATATGAAGGCGAATTAAACCTAAAAAACATCAGCACAACAACTACGGTTTATTTTGATGAATTTGGTGTGCCACACATTTATGCTTCCAATCAAAAAGATGCGATGACGGCATTGGGCTATGTTCATGCACAAGATCGATTGTGGCAAATGGAACTGATGCGACGCATTGCTCCGGGGAGATTATCGGAATTATTTGGAACTAAAACCCTTGCAACTGATGAATTCTTTGCCGGAATTGGAATAGACGAAAACTCCGAGAAAGCAATTTCGCAATTGGATAAAAGTTCACAAGCCTACCAATTAACTATGGCGTATATTGACGGAATCAATCAATATATAGACAACGGAAAATCGCCTATTGAATTCCAACTGGTGGGCCTTAAGAAAACCAAATTCACTATCAAAGATGTCTATAATATCTTTGGATATATGTCTTTTAGTTTTGCAATGGCACAGAAAACTGACCCTTTATTGACAGATATTCGTGACCAATATGGCATGGATTATCTTAAAGATTTTGGAATTGATGGTTCCCTTAACACTACACAACTGAAAAGTTATGCAGGAAAACCAAACGACTATGCCGAAATCGCTAAATCGGTTGCTAGTTTGATGGACAATTCACCTGTGCCAGCATTTATAGGAAGCAATAGTTGGGTCATTGGAGGGCAAAAAACCAAAAGTGGAAAGGTGATTTTTGCTAATGACCCGCATATTATGTTTTCGCAACCTTGTACGTGGTACGAAGCGCACCTTAACACGCCGGATTATGAAATTTATGGATACTATCTTGCAGGAACTCCGTTTCCGTTGCTAGGACATAACCACAACTATGCTTATGGATTGACGATGTTTGAAAATGATGATTTGGATTTATTTCAAGAAGAGGAAAATCCGAACAACCGTAACCAATTCAAAACTGGTAATGGCTATAAAAACTACGTTATTCACAAAAAAACAATAAAAGTAAAAGATAGTACTGATGTAACACTAAACATCAAAGAATCGATTCATGGCCCTTTAATGAATGGATTGTTACCGACGCTTACTACCAAAAAACCAGTGGCCATGTCTTGGATCTATTCGCAACAAAAGAACCAAATATTGGAAGCGGTGTATTCGTTGTCTCATTCAAAAAATCTGGAAGAATTTCATAAGAGCATTGGGGTTATTGCTGCGCCGGGATTAAACATTATGTATGGCGATGCCAAGAACAATATCGCTTGGATTACCTCTGGAAAGTTATATAAACTAGATAAATCAGTCAACGGAAACTTCATTATGAATGGAGCCAATGGCATTGATGACAAGAGAGAATTTCTTGAATTTTCTAAAAACCCATCTGCTGTAAATCCGCCTTGGAATTATGTCTATTCCTCCAACAATCAGCCTGAAGCAATTGACGGCTATTTGTATCCAGGTTATTATTTACCAAGAGATAGAGCTACACGAATCAATGGTTTGTTAGCTCCTAAAAATAATTGGACCAGTGCTGATGTACAAACGATGATTAATGACAATACTTCTTCAACTGCATCAACTATTATTGCCAATTTAACAACCGCTTTAAACGAAAATCAATTAAATAGTGCGCAAAAACAAGCATTAGGCACTCTAAAAAGATGGAATGGATCGCACAACCTTGAAGATATTGCGCCAACTATATATAACAAATGGATTTATTGTTATCTAAAAAACACTTTTGAAGATGAATTGGGAGCAGAAAACTTCAAAGCTTTTCTTTCTACTCACATAATGAAACAAGTGATTGAAGCGCAAAGTAAAAATGAAGCTTCGATTTGGTGGGATAATATTAAAACCAAAGATAAAAAAGAAACGCGAAAAGATATTCTAATGCAATCCTTTGCGGAAGCAATAGCTAGTTTAGAAAAACAACTGGGCAAAAACCAACAGCTGTGGAACTGGGAGAAAGTCCATATTGTTGAGCATCAACATCCCATTGGAAAAATAGCTGCTTTGCGAAGCTTCTTTAACGTGGGTCCCTTTGCTATGAGTGGTTCTAACGAAGTCATCAACAACCAGCTTTTCCTTTTTTCCGATACTGGAAATTATGATATAAAAGGAGGGCCTTCAACAAGAAGAGTCATCGATTTTTCAGATATTGAAAATAGTGTCAGCATTCTTCCCACTGGTCAATCAGGTAATCCAATGAGTAAGCACTATCGTGACCAATCTGAACGTTACAATAAAGGGCAGTTTAGAAAAATGAAACTCAATAAAGCCGAAATTGTAAAGACAGGAACGAAATTGGTTTTTGTGCCGAAAACTTAATTTTATAAATCAACCATTAAATTTTAGAAGCTTTAGTCCAAATACTATATTTCATATTTTAATGCCACGGATTTTACACAGATTAAACTGATTATAGCAGATTTTTATATTTTTCAAGTTTAAAATCTTTATATCTTTCAAATCTGTGGTGGATAAACATACTATTAATCCTTCAGACTTCACATCTTTTAAAAAAACAGAAGTGATATTTTACTTTAACATCCTATTGATCATAAAATAATTTGTGCTATTTCATGTAATTCGTGGCTAAATTCAATAAATTTGCAAAACCGCTTTACACAAATTAAATGCAAACTCCACAAAAAATTGCTATTGTAGGCTCCGGATTAGTAGGGACCTTATTAGCAATCTACTTAAAAAAGTTAGGGCATACCGTTCATGTTTATGATAGAAGTTCAGACATCAGAACTGTTGAATTTTCGGGTCGTTCTATTAATTTAGTAATGTCCAATAGAGGTTGGAAAGCCATGGAAGACGTTGGTTTGGGTGATGAAATACGTAAAATTGGAATTCCTGTTGACAAGCGTGCCATTCATACTCAAGACGATACCATCAACTATCAATACTACGGAAAAGAAGGTGAAGCGATATTCTCGCTTTCTCGTGGCGTGCTAAACCGAAGAATGATTGATCTTGCCGAAGAAGCCGGGGTCGAATTTTTCTTTGATCATAAAATTTGGGATGTTACTTTAGCAGATGCAACATTGCATATTGGTGAAACCGAAAGAGGCGCGTGGGAAGATTTAAAATATGATAAAGTTTTCGGTGCAGATGGCGCTTTTTCAAGAATTCGACACCGAATGCAACGCCAAAGTATGTTTGATTACTCGCAAGAGTTCATGAAAATTGGTTATAAAGAATTGAACATCCCTGCCAATCCAGACGGCACTCACAAAATTGACAAAAACTCGCTCCATATATGGCCAAGAGGTAATTTTATGTTGATGGCGCTATCCAATTTGGATGGAACATTTACCTGCACCTTATTTATGCCCTTTGAAGGTGAAAACTCATTTGAACAACTCAAAGATGAGGAAAGTTTAGTTGCTTTCTTTGCCAATTATTTCCCCGACACCAAAGAAGTAATTCCTGATTTGGTGAAAGATTTTTTCAAAAATCCAACAAGTTATTTGGCAATAATGAAATGTTATCCTTGGACTTTTGAAGATAAAGTAGCCTTGATAGGAGATTCGGCACATGCCATAGTTCCCTTTTATGGGCATGGAATGAATGCGGGTTTTGAGGACATAAGCATTTTAAACGAAATGATAACTAAATTTGGAGACGATTGGAGAACCATCTTCTCTGAATATGAAAAATCGCGCAAACCCAATGCCGATGCTATTGCCGAACTTTCACGAAGAAACTTTGTAGAAATGAGCACCAAAACAGCAGATGAAAAATTCCTTTTGCAAAAGAAAATCGAGAAATGGTTTTCAGACAAACATCCCGACAAATGGATGCCACTATACAGCCGAGTAACCTTTAGTTTACAACCTTATTCTGAAGCATTAGCTATTGGTGACTTTCAAAATCAAATTATGGAAGAAGTCATGCAAATTGAAAACATCGCTCAACATTGGAATTCTAATGAAGTAGAACATAGAATTATTGAGTTATTGAATTCTAAATAAAATTTGGAATTTTACTCCCGATGCACCTTATTAAAATCAAATGCTGGTTTGCAAATGGCTATGTATTCACAAGGTTCGTCAAAAGGATTTGAATATTGAACTCTTGTATTGGCTTCAATTTTAATAGACTGACCTGCTTCTAAAACTACAATCTCCTCCTCTATTATAAATTGCTTTTTTCCCGAAATAATATAAGTGTACTCTTCAAATTCAGGTGTTTGAAAGGGCTCACACCATTTAGGTGGCGCAATCATGTGGGCTATAGAAATTTCATGATTGCCCGTCGTAGGAATACCGTGGTGTTCTTCAATTAATTTTCCATCCGTTGTTGGAACAATAAAAGGTGTTTTTTGGATTACATATTTTTTCATAATTATTTTTTAAAAATAAAATATACTGCTAAAACTAAAAAAACAAATCCGACTAAATGATTCCATTTTAAAGTTTCATTTTTAAAAAACAACAGAGAAAATATTACAAAAACCACCAAAGTAATCACTTCTTGAATCACTTTGAGTTGCATTAATGAAAATGGGCCTCCATTGCCCTCATATCCAATTCTATTGGCCGGAACTTGAAAAAAATATTCAAATAAAGCCATTCCCCAACTTAAAAAAATAATCGAAATTAAACCTGCATTTTCAAACCATTTCAATTCTTTAAATTTCAAGTGACCATACCAAGCTAACGTCATAAATATATTAGACAAAATAAGCAATCCAATTGTTACATAACTTTTCATACCTGAAAAAACTTAAAAATATTCTCATCCCTGTTTAACTTATTATTTTATGACATGTACATCTATATAATTAACTATTTCTATGATATTAAATTAGAATCGTTGAATTAGGATTAAATACTTATGTAATTCCAAAAATAAAAAAAGGATATTTAGACCGCAATTTAGTAATTTTTAAAAAATAAAAAAGTGAAAAATAAATTTGAACCATCAAATAAAGAAAACTTTTTAAACTAAAAAGCAATAAAACAAGTAAAACTATCGTTATAAAATTAGGTATACTTTAAGTTTGTCAA
>CAISUR010000401.1 GCA_903888655.1 uncultured Bacteroidota bacterium
GTTATTAAAGATTTAAAAAAAGCTCATTACAATTATAAGATTTATATAATTGATGTCAATTTTGAAAAAGATATTTACAAGAGAAAAGAAAAATTTACAAAAAAGACATCTAAAATTCTTAAAATAAAAAACAATGACTTTATAACTTTAATTTTTGATAAAAAACACAAAGTAATATATCAGGGAGATTTATTTAAAATAGAACCTCATAATTTTAAAGAATTAGCCATTAGTAAAAACTAATATTTATTAAAAAAAGTCCCGATTATGTGACTTTTTTTAATAGTTCTTTAATCAACAACCAGCGACAAAAATCTCCCAACTTTTTGCCCACACCCAAAACAAAACAAAATCACATACTAGATCTAACAGTCTAAAAATCCAAATATCCAATAATCTATTTCAAACTTTCTCTTCTGAACACTTTTCCGTTTTCAGTTTCTTTAAATTTTAAAACTTTCCGTAGAAATTGGTGATGTCAAAATAAACCTTTACGTCTTTTCCATCAGCAGTTACTATTGAAATAGTATCGTAATTTTTATTGTCTTTCATACCTGTTCCTTGAGATTTCATTTTATAATTAGGATACAATTTGGAGATAATTAAATATTCCGATCTAATTCCTTCATTTTCATTTTTAGCTTTAACAATAATTGCATTTTCATAGGATGAACCATCTCTATCATTTTGAGTTGAAGAAGTAGTATTTTTACTAGTAGAACAAGAATATAGTCCTAACATCAATGTTAATGTTATAAATGCTTTTTTCATAATTGTAATTTATTTTAAACTTTCTTTTCGCAATACTTTTCCGTTTTCAGTTTCTTTGAATTTTGGTACGAATAGTATTTCTCTTGGATGTTCGTATTTATCTAAACCATCAAAAATAGCTTTATCCAAATCGAAGGCATCACCTTCAATAACTAAGACTACTTTTTCTCCCAATTCGGCATCGTCTTTAGAAGTAATAAAAAAACGATGATTTATTTTTCCATCTAATTTATGTTCGACTTGTTCAGGCATAATTTTTACTCCTCCACTATTAATAACATTATCTAATCTTCCTAAAAAGATAAACTGATTCTCATTAATTAATTCTACCAAATCATTGGTTATCACAGACTCTTCTGCAATAATATGTGGCGCATGAATCACCAAGCAATTTCTATCATCATAAGATATCGTAACGTGTGGTAAAACGGTGAAGGCCTTCTCTCCTAATCGTTTGGCGGCAATATGTGTTATGGTTTCGGTCATTCCATAAGTTTCATAGACTTCGGTTGGCAATTTCATCAGTTGTTTTTCTAAAGAAGCACTAATACGAGCGCCACCTACAATTAGTTTTTTAACCTTTCGCAATTCTTTAAGTGAATTTTGTGCTTGCATCGGAACCATAGCAACAAAGTCGTAGTGGTCCTCCAAACCTTCCATAGGATGAGAAGAAGGAGCCACATAATCTAAATCTAAACCGAGAATAATGGCACGAATGAGCATCATTTTTCCTGCAACATACTTCACAGGCAAACATTGCAACGCTCGATTTCCTGAACGCAATTCAAAAAAATCTCCCGTAGCTAAAGCCGAATTAACCATCGCTTGTTTGTCCACACGAATATTTTTGGGTGTTCCTGTAGATCCCGAAGTTTGCATTTCGATGTAGGATTTACTGTCAAACCAATCTAACAGAAAATTTCCAACTGGTTTTTCAAAATCTTTGCCTTCTTTAACGAAACTATATGCCACGCGGCATAAATCTTCTTTATCAAGATGAAATCCGTTTAATTTAAAGTGAACGTGTACACTTTCATAAGTTGGGTTAATCATAGTATTGGTGTTTATGTGATGGTATTTATTACTTTCCCAGTTAATTTTACTTTCCAATTGGTCCAGTTATATTTCTTTGCTAAACAAAACAAAATAATTGGATAGATGATTACCATAGAAATAATCATTTCATTGAGAGTATCAGCAGGATTTTCTTTTCCTGATAATTTAAAAACGGCATCGGTTTGCAGAGCAGAATAATCGGAAGTAACTAGCAAAGCAGCCATCAAGTTATTACCAAGATGAAAACCCATTGACAATTCCAGACCTTCATCCATCAAGGTCATAATTCCCAATAGAAATCCTGTACCGATATAAAATGCCATCACTCCGTAGCCCATTTTGGCCACTTCGGGATTAGCACTATGAAATATTCCAAACACAACTGATGTAGCAATTAATGGCATCCATCTGTTCCTGGCGATAATACCTATTTGTTGCATTAAATAGCCTCTAAACAAATATTCTTCAAAACCAATTTGAAAGGGAAACAAAGCCATACTCACTAGAAACAACAGTAAAAACTTTACAGGATGAAAATTCCAAACAATATCGGAATGATCTCTAAAATAAGAGACTCCAAATGTCAAAAGAGTAAAAAAGACAATTAAACCAAATGAAAAGAAAATTCGTTTAAAGTCAACACTTTTTCTAGTTGTGGTCAATGAGAGAACATTACGCTGATGCAAGGTATAAAGTAAGGTAAAAAGCAATCCTAACAAAAGAACGAAAGGAACTAAATTGACCATTAGTGCGACTATCTTGGGCATACTTTTCATGATGTCATAAGTATCATCGATAGCTTCTTTGGGTAATACTAAAAACATTATAAAGTTCAATATAAAAATACCTGTTGAAAAAAGTGTTGTAAGCAAAACTCTCCACCATTCATTATTTCCTTTGTATGCTTGTTCTATAAACATAAATTATTCTTAAATATTAAATACATTTGTTTCGACTAAAATACTAAAAATAGCACAAAAACCAATACTTTATCTTAAAAAAATATGATTACTATTTACCACAATCCACGCTGCGGAAAATCAAGAGAATGTTTGGCTTTCTTAAGAATATCCAAGTATCAATATGAAGTCATAAAATATCTTGAATATCCACTAGAATATAAAGAATTAGCTGAAATCATTAAGAAATTAAATATAAAACCCATTGAGTTAATCAGAACCAAAGAAGCTGTTTGGATTGAACACTTCAAAGGGAAAACACTAACGAATACAGAAATTATTCAATCCATGGTTGATTATCCTATTTTGATGGAACGACCGATTGCTGTATATGGCGAAAAGGCAGTAATAGCAAAACCTTTTGAACGAGTTAAAGAAATCCTTTAACGTTTATTGTGTCAGTTTTAACAAACCTTTGTGATTGCAAAGTTAAACGAATGTTTAATTTTGTCGTCATAGAAATTGAACTAAAATAAAAAACTTGATAATGAAAACCACCAAAATCTTTATTACATTAGCTCTTATATTATTTACAATAACAAACTATTCACAACAAAATCAAGGTGGTTTAAAGGTTAAAGTTACTGGTAAGATAATAGAAAAAAATACTAAATCACCACTTGAATATAGTACCATTTCTTTAATAAGCACAGTTAATGGTAAAGTTGTTTTAAACGCAATTACAGATAATAAAGGTGAATTTAATTTTGAAGCCACTCCTGGAGTATACAACATAAAATATGTATTTATTGGTTTTAAATCAATAGATGTTAAATCAAAATCAATCACTACCGATACTAATTTGGGCGTTATTTCATTAGAACCCGATGCTACTCAATTGAAAGATGTAGTAATTACTAGCCAAAAATCGGAGGTAGAAATAAAACTCGACAAAAAAGTATACAATGTAGGACAAGACATGACTGTAAAAGGCGGAACGGCGAGCGATGTACTTGATAATGTTCCTTCTGTTAGTGTTGACGGTGATGGTAATGTAAGTTTAAGAGGAAATGATAATGTGAAAATATTTATTGATGGAAGACCCTCTAATGCTATCAATATTGCTGATGCTTTAAAATCCATTTCAGCAGATGCGTTAGATAAAATTGAAGTAATCACTAATCCTTCGGCTAGATATGATGCAGAAGGTGGCGCAGGAATCATTAATGTTGTACTTAAAAAAGGTAAAAATAAAGGCATTAATGGAACATTTGTTGCCAATGCTGGTGATCCAAAAAATTATGGTGCTAATGCAACTTTTAATTTAAAAAGTAAAAATTTCAATTTCTTCACTAGCCTGGGATATCAGGATATTAAATCAAAAGGAAAAACTATCACCAATACAAATTACATTAACGATACGGGAGCAATCTATAAATCAATAGACGAAAACATAACGCGTCAAAATGGAAGACGAGGATTTAATTATGGATTCGGCATTGATTTATATATTGACAAATCTACTACATGGACTAACTCTTTTTCTTATCGAAAATCGGATGGATTTAGTCCGAATAACGATGATTTATTTAATAATGAACCAAGTAACATCTTCATTCAAAACCGATTTACAGATCAAACAACCAAAACTCAAGATATCGAATACAACTCTATTTTTAATAAAAAATTCAAGAGAGATGGAAACGAGTTGAATGTTGTCTTTACTACTACAAAAAATGTAGATAATGATTTTGCTGTAATAACAAATTCATATACTGGAGCAGTTGGAACAACATCTGCAGAACAAACACAAAACTTACAAAATCAATTTAAAAACCTATTACAGGCCGATTATGTGCTACCATTTGGGAAAGGAAATAAAAATAGATTTGAAGCAGGTTACAAAGGCGATTTCAATAAATTACTTGTAGATTATGGTGTAGGAAGTTTAGATAATGTAAACAATTATACTGCCTACACTAAATACACCAATGTTTTTGATTACAAAGAAAAAATCAATGCGCTTTATTCGCAATTAGGATTAACTTTTGGAAAATTTAACTTTTTAGGAGGTATTCGTTATGAAGATTCTAATATCGATATCAATTTGTTAACTACTAATGATTATAAAACAAAAAAATACCACAATTTCTTTCCAAGCGCAACATTAAACTATTCTATCACTGACAAAACAACAGTTTCATTAAGTTACAGCAAAAGAATTTCAAGACCTCGTTATCGTTTTTTAACTCCGTTTTCTAATTATTCGAGTAACATTAATCTTTTTGAATGGAATCCAGATATCA
>CAISUR010000402.1 GCA_903888655.1 uncultured Bacteroidota bacterium
ATGGATCATTTTCATTAATGGTAAATTATCATGCTATAGGTGCTTGGTTTACTAGTAAAGGAGGATTTGCTTTACATAATCCCCAAGAAGAAGCATCATTGAAAGTTAGTTGTTTTTTATTAAACAAGCCCTAAACCGTTGAAAATGAATATAACCTACGTTCATAAATCGAGTTTTGTTTTTATTTTTATTGCAACAATATCTTTAATTGTTGTAAATCAACTTGATGTAAAAGATTTCCCAATCCTTGTATTTAATGAAATCATTTTAACAAGTATCCTGCTAGCTTCTTGCGCCTGGTTTTATTTTAACTTTCCTTTCAATAATAGAGAACGATTGAACAAGAAAAAGTTAATTAATAGAAATAATGACCTTAAAAAATTAAATGCCGAACTTGAACGAACACAAAGTATTCTTGAGTCAACCAACATGGATGCAAAAATTGGTGGTTGGGAAGTTGATTTAGTAAAAAACAAGGTTTTTTGGACAAAGGTTACCAAACTCATCCATGATTTGTCCGAAGAATTTCAGCCTGATTTAAAAACAGCAATTTATTATTACAAAAAAGGAATACATCGAGATGCAATTGAAAAATCGGTTGAAAATTTAATTAAAACAGGTGAATCTTATAAAATTGAAGCTATATTGTTGACTGCAAAGGGCAATGAAAAATGGATAAGGGCTTATGGAAACGCCGAAATGAAAGATGGGGTTTGTATAAGAATTTACGGAACCATTCAAGACATTCATGAAAAGAAAACACAATCAATGCAATTGATTGATAATGAACAAAAATATAGATTGCTGTTTGAAAACAATAATGTTCCCTTTATTTTATTTGATGAAAACTGTAAAGTCATCAACGCAAATGAAGCTTCAATTTCTTTATTTGGATATACAAAAGCGGAATTTCTTTCGCTAAAAAAAGCGGACCTTTTTAAAGATTTTCACAAAAAAGAGGAAGAGTTATACTCACGTAGAGAGAAATATGGTTATGCTATTATTGAGTACCAAGGAATTAAAAAAGACAATACTATATTCGAAAGCGAAGTTTATTCTAGTAGTTTCATTAATTCCGACGGAAAAAATAATTATTTAAAAATAATTACAGATACAACAGCTCTTAAAGAAGCAAATAATAAAATTAGAAAAAACGCAGAATCATTTTCAAAACTTACCGAAAAAGCTGAAATTGGGATTTATGAATTTCAAATAGATACCGAAGGCGAAATGAAATTAAACTTTGCAAGCAAAGGATTTGAAAAAATTTTTAGTGACGTTATTCTACAAGATGTTCTTGATGATTTTAGTTTGATTTTATTAAGAATACATCCTGAAGACATAAAAGATTTTATCAAAAATATTGATGAATCAAGAGAAAACGTGAGCGATTGGAATGCAAGCTACAGAATAATAATTGATAACAAAATTAAATGGGTAAAAGGGAGTTCTAAATGCGAAAGACAATCGAATGGAAATACAGTTTGGTATGGATATGTTCAAGATGTGACTAATTTAATGGCTTTAGAAAACAAACTGGAAGAAAATCAAAAATCATTAATAAAACTGACTCATAAAATTGACATCTGCCTTTTTGAGCTACTAACGGATGGAAAAACGATGAAATTCAATTTTATAAGTAATGCATTTAAAATCATTTTTCCAGATATTTCTATTAAAGAAATAAAAAAAGATGCTTCCCTGTTATTATCAAGAGTGCATCCCGAGGATTTAGATAAGGTAGTGAAAAGCATCATAAATGCCATTAAAACTCAATCTACTTGGATTTACGAATATAGAATCCTAAATGATCAGGAAATAGTTTGGTTAAAAGGAGAAGCCTCTCCAGAAATAAAAGAAGATGGTACCATATCTTGGTATGGATTTTTAGAGGATATTACTCATATAAGAGAAGAGTATATTCGTTTAAAATTACTAGAATCAGTTGTGACTCATTCCAATGATATGATTCTTATTACCGAAGCGGAACCTATTGATGATCCTGATGGGCCAAAAATTATATATGTAAATGATGCTTTTGAAAAAATAACAGGTTATTCAAAAGAAGAATTGATCAATAAAACTCCTCGATTACTTCAAGGTCCCGATACAAACAAAATAAAACTCGAGAAAATGAAAGAATCCATGAAAAAATGGGAGGTTCATTCTACAGAAGTTTTGAATTATAAAAAAAATGGAGAACCTTTTTGGAACAACTTTACCATAATACCTATTGCTGATGAAACAGGATGGTACACACATTGGGTTGCAATTGAAAGGGATGTTACCGAACAAAGAAAAATCATACTTGAACTAGAAGAGAGAAATGAAGTATTAGAACAAATTGC
>CAISUR010000403.1 GCA_903888655.1 uncultured Bacteroidota bacterium
ATCGTTTCCGCAATCTGCACTATAAGCACTGATAAAGGTTTGGTCAGAATTTAAAGAAATGTTGTTTCCGTAATTATCGAATTTATCAGAACTTTGTGGGGTTAACGTATATTCTTTGGTTTCTGAATTAGTAATCAAATGGTTTATTCTCCATTTTCCTTGTAGATTCGTTATTTGCGAATTAGGTGTAATCGCTTCAAAGCCATTATAGTTATTTTGTTTTTGCGAATAGGCATGGGTCAAAATAAAAAATAGCAAGCATGCTATGTTTCTTGCAACTATATGTTCTTTAAGGATATGCATTAATATGAGATTTTAATTGAATATAATTTTTAAAACGCATGCAAAGACCAAACCACTTTTGTATTGTTCTGAAAAATCATTTTTTTTATTTCCTCAAATGTATAAATCAAATTGGAAGAATATAAAAATCATCTTAATTTCATGATGCTTTTATGGTTAAAAAAATCTGGAATCTAATTTTTATGTGGATACTGGCAATTGTTGTTTATTGGACATTCGGAACACTTTGGATTGGTTGGTCGGCATGTTTCTCTTCCTAAAAAAGAAATTGCTATTCCAATTTCGCCCCAAATTTCTTTGGGAAGAACTTGCATTAATTGTTTTTCAACTTTGTTTCCATCTTTAGTTTCATCACAAAGACCAATTCTTGGCGCAACTCTTATTACGTGTAAATCGGCAATTATACCTTCAGCAGGAACTTTCATTTCCCGCATAATGACATTGGCAGATTTTCTTCCAATTCCTTTTAAAGCAATTAAATCATTCAGTGTGGTTGGGATATTTTTATCACTTTTTAAAGTTTGAGCGATTTCAATCAACCAACTTGATTTGGTATTAAAATTTCTAACTTTACTCACATAAGGAAATAAATCTTCAGCAGTTGCGGTTGCTAGTGTTTCCAAATTCGGAAATTTAGCAAAGAAAGTTGGTGCAATTTTATTAATATTAGCATCAGAATCTTGAGCTGATAAAATTACTGCAACCATTAGTTGATAAATATTTTCATAATCTAATGGGTGTTTTCTACCTTTATATTTATTAACCTGAACTCGATTAATAAAAGACCGATAATTGGTTAGTTTTAATTGTTTCGTATTTTAAAGAAGGTTTTTTAGGTAGAAAATTATAAGCAATTATTCCAGCAATAAGATTTGACAAAAAGTTAGTAAATGAGCGATGTCTAGAGTGTTCAACTTGGCAAATATTTTTTAGTTCATCGTTAACTGTTTCGATTATTGAACGTTTACGAAGCAAAATTTTATCACTCATTTCCATCAAACTATTTTTCATATTATTACGAATACTTGTAATCAATTGGATTCCATCAACAAATAATAATTGGGAAAGCTTTTCGCTTATGTAGCCTTTATCCCCAAATAATTTTCCAAAAATAGCACTCAAAAAGCCTTCATTTTTCAGTGGTTCTCTATCATCTACATTAGCTTGGGTTACAGCAAAGCTTAATAATTCTCCTTTGTCATTAATAATGATATGGAGCTTAAACCCATGAAACCAACCCATCGTAGATTTTCCTGTAGTGGCAGTGCCTTTAAAAACTTTATTTCTACTGATTCGTTTATTTTTACAAATTCTTATTGGGGTTGAGTCTACAAATGAAATGCCTGTACAATTGCCTAAACAACAAGTTTTTGCAAAAATTGTCATAGGCAAAAGAACACTTTGCATCAATTCTAAAAAGCGATTATATGAAACTGTATTTGGAAACTCATTTTGCATATGCTTTTGGACATAAAAAATATAATAATGCTTGAAACAACGAAAACCACTTAAATGAAAAAGTAAATAAATTGTAATTACTTCAGATTTTGACATTATCAAAGGACGTTTGGAAGGCTTTCCTAGCAGAAAAGGTTGTGTAGTTTTATCAAAATCTTTGCAAAATTCATCAACAATAGAAAAAATATCAGTAATTTTATCGAAACAAATCATAAGGTAGAATTTAGTTAAATATTTAATTGTCAGAGATATAAATATACTAAATTTTACCTTTTTCTGCAATGTTTTTAAACTAAATTATTAATCGAGTTCAGGTTTAGAGATATAATTAATCGAGTTCAGGTTCTAAATCAAAAATAAAAAAAGACCAGCACTAATGCTGATCTTTTATGTTTTATTTTAAAATAGTTATGATTTTAAGTCTTTTCGTTCCTGACATTCAAACATCAATAATTAATTATCGAGAAAATTAATTAGTTAATTGAATTTATTGTTTTACTAATCTCATCGTTTTTTCACGATTTTCAGAATCAGTTACTTTAACTAAATAAATTCCTTGGTTCAAATCAGAAACAGAAAATTGATAATCCTCATTAGTATTATTATAAACTTTAACTAATTGTCCGGTTATAGAATATATTTGAACTTTATCAAAACTTCCGCTTAAAGAGAAATTATCTTGTGTTGGATTTGGATACAATGAAACCCCTTCAATAGTATTAAATGTATCATTAGTCAAGGCAGCTTGATTACCATAAATTCTATATCCTCCAGCTTCAATTGTGATTGGATTAGCGGTAGTACTTGTTACATTAATTGTAGTATTATCCATTAAATTTACCCAAGTTCCTGTGTATGGAAAATTAGGTTCAATTGACGATGAACTTGTAGAAAAATTTGCTAAAATCACAACATTTTTAAGTTGGCTAATTGGCAAAGTGTTGTCATAAACATAAATTCTTTGAAGTAGCGCATTTGTAGAAATCGGGCTTATCGCATAACTACCACTAAAAACCTGATTGTTCTTTTTTAAGCTTATCATTTTTGCCCAATCATTATATATTTTTGCTCGTTGAGTAACTCCTAACCAGTTGTTTGTCCATTGAGGTTGTGGTTTAGTCGCCAACTTACAATCCCCGGCTGTAGCGTCTGTATCAGTATTTACCGTTCCGTCAGTACAAGTAAAAATGGAAAGATTCATTCCAAGATCACCGAAGCCCCAAATCATTTTTGGTCCAGGAACTAATAAACTTGTAGCTCCAATAGCAGACATTCTATATAATGAATTATTTAAACTACCTGGAATTGGACTTGAGCCACTACCATTCCCATAAGTTATTGCAGAATAAACTAATCGATCCTTATCATGACTTTCTGGATATCCAATTAATCTATTTGCTGTAAATCCATGTGCGCTAGCTCCCATTCTTGAGATATCAGCCCCAGTTGTATACCCTTCTATTAATTGAGTATATGGATATGTCATTTCACCCCACATCATGACACCTTTACTTGGTGTTTCAGAAACTCTATAATTTGCCCATTGTTGCTCTTCATTATCAATTCCTAAATGTTCAAAAATCACATAATGAGTTGGATCTAAAGACCATGAATAATCTGCATAGTCTTTTAATATTGCGACTCTATCAGCTTGATATGCATTAGTACAAGCATCATCCCCTGCAGTACAAGCCTGCGTAAATCCTTTGGTTAAGTCCCAACGGAAACCATCAATTTTAAATTCTTGAATCCATTGTTTGATAACTCTTTTAGTATAATATTTTGTATATGTTGAAGAGTGATTAAAATCATTTCCAACGCCATAACTGTGAGTAGCTACCATATTAAAGTATGGATTATCAGAAGCTGGTGAACCATAACCTGTATTATTTGGATCTACTTGCCACATTCTTACCATTGGGTTTCTTCCGAAAGCATGATTTAAAGCAACATCTAAAATCACAGCAATACCATTTTGATGGCACAAGTCAATGAATTCTTGTAATTTTGCTTTTGGGCCATAAAATTTATCTAAAGCTAAATGAAATGCAGGATTATACCCCCAACCTTCGTTTCCTTCAAATTCCATTACTGGCATTAACTCAATAGCATTCACTTTCAGATTCACAAAATAACTCATTCTATTAATTAAATCCTGAAAAGTTCTAGTTGAATCAAAATCACGTATTAGTACTTCATAAACAACTAAATTATCCTTACTTGGTTTCACAAAACCAGTAGTGGCACTACTCCAATTATAAGGAGTTTGACCAGTTTGCAAAACTGTCACTTCATATTGTTGTCCTGCAGGATAAACTGGCATATTTGGATAACTAGCCGCTGGAATATATGGATCATCATAAGGCGAAAGTACTAAAGTTGAAAAAGGATCTGCAACTTTTACCACTGCTTGCGAATTTGATGTTGGTGTTTGGTCTACGACCCAATATTGATAGGTGTATACTGTTCCTGATGTCAAACCTGAGAGTTCTATCCAAAATTTACCAGTTGATGGATCTTTTTTCATCGCATAGCTACCATCAGGCATCCAGTTATTAAAACTTCCCGCAACATAGACAAAATCTTTACCTGGCGCTGTCAAAACGAGTGTTGCCTTTGAAGTATCAGAAGTATTATAGGTTATTCCATCATCAAGTCCAGTGGTCATCGCTTGATTTACAACTGTTGGAACTACAATTACACTAAAATACTTTTTAAAAGTTGTAGTTCCTTGTGTGATATCTAATTCGTAAGCTTTATTAGTATTAATATTAGAATCTGTATAATTAAATGTAGAACCTGTTGAAGAATTAATACTAACACCGTTTACCAATAAATTATAACTAGCGTTTCCATTTGAATTATTAGCTGAAATTGACAAAGGGCTTCCACTGGTTAAAATAGTCGTGCTATTTTCAACTGGGGTTACCAAAGTTGACTGAAAAGCACCGACATCAAGAGTTAAATCGACAGTTTGAGCACTACCTGCAGCATTTCTTAAAACAATATTTATTTTTGTAATTGAACCCGAAGCATTTGGATAAAATCCAGCAACAGTAGGAGTTAAATCCAATTTATAAACTGTTCCCGATACTAATGTTAATGCGGGTTGAGTGGTATTATTACCCCAAGTTCCTTTCGTCCCTATCCAAGGTGTACCATTTATTGTAACACCAGTATGTGCATAAATAATTCCTGTATAGGATGCCAAAGGAGTAGTAGATTTGTCAAAAAGTATAGTTGCTGAAGCTGTTTGGTCGGGATTAACACCGCCTTGCCAAGAGACTTGAGCAAAACTGATTGAACAAATCAAAATTAAAAAGTAAGAAAGTATTTTTTTCATAGCATTTTCTTTATTAAGGTAAAAAAAGGCTATTCAAAAGAATAGCCTTTTTTAAGGAATTCTATTTATTGCAAAGTAATGGTATAGGTTTTACCTGCCATACCTCCGACTGGATTAGCACTAAAATTAGCAACAATTTTATACATTCCTGATACAGGAACCGGAATATTTGCGCCATTAGCATCAAGACTCAAGTTGTTTCCATCGTCACCAAAATTGGTTCCCCAATCATGTTCCAATCTAAATTTAAATTCTTTTCCTCCGTTTAAATGAATTGTTTTAGAATATAAATGAGTACTTAAACTATAGTCCATATCAAAATCTGTTGACCAATCTGTAGCAGGAGCATCAAATGCACTTCCAATCATTGACCAATTTGGCCAAGAAGGATAAGGAGTTAATGTTATAGTAAAAAAGTTTGAAGCTTGAGGAATACTTCCTGTAGTTCCAACTGTTGCTTTAATACGAACATCAATATCACTAGCAATCGACGGAGCAAATCCAGCGTTTAAAGCTGCTGTATTTAATTCATCAACAGTAAAATTTGCAAATTTACTATTAGTAGTTGCGATTGTAGTTGGTGCGGCGAAATTAGTTCCAGCAGCGGCGAACTCAATATTGTATGTAACTACAGTTGCTGTTCCATTATATGCCGCATAATCCCAAACAAATGTTGTAGCATCATCAGCGGCATTGCTTTTAGTAAGTACTAAACTCAAACTTGTTGGTGATTTTAAAACAGGTGCTGTATTAGGTGAAACAGCATCTCTATTTTTAACTTCATCTGTACAAGAGATGGCAGTAGAAATGCTTATCAAAGCAATTAGAAATCTAATTATATTTTTCATTTTTATATATTTTAAATTATAATTTAGTAATTGTGTAAGTTAAACCACTAAAATCGGCAACAATATAATAGGTTCCTGCAGTTGGAACTGGAATATTAGCACCTCCACTATCTAATGTCAAATTGTTACCATCATCCCCATAATTATTACTCCAATCATTGTGAATTCTAAATTTAAATTCTCCTGGTGAAGTTACAGACAAATTCGCTACTACAGAATATTTATTTGTTACTGCATTATAATCCATTAAGGTATCTGATGACCATCCGCCTGCAGTTGCGCTACCAATAATACACCATACATTTGTAACAGGAGTAATCGTATACGTATGTGTTGCAAAATTAGCCACAATAGTATAAGTACCAGCAGTTGCAATTGGAATATTTGCACCACCAGCATCTAATGAAAGGTTATTCCCGTCATCCCCATAATTAGTAGTCCAAGAACCATCTAATCTGAATTTAAAGGCACCGACTGATAAAGCAGTAGTAATAGAATAAGTACTGGTCGATGGATTAAAAATCATATTAGTATCTGCATTCCAACCTCCAGCAGTAGCATCTCCGATAATACTCCATTTTGGTTGGTATGGAGTCACTCTAATCGTATAAAAATTTGAAACCCCTGTTGAAGTTTTAACATGAATATCTAATTGTCCTTCAACAAGTGGAGCTAATCCGCAAGCCTTGGCAGTAGTGTCTAAAGTACCAACCGTAACATCTAAAAAATGATCTGTTGTTGTACCTATTGTTATTGGTGCTGCGAAACTTGTTCCAGCAGCTGCAGCTTCAACCGTGTAAGTAACTGTAGTACCTGTTGGGTTTGAAGGATCATTCCATACAAAAGTAGTTGCTAAATTACTTAATTTAGTTCCATCAAGTACCAGACCAAAATCTGAAGTAGGAGCCAGTAATTTAAAACTTGTGTCTGGAGAAACAGCATCTATTTTTTGAATTTCATCCGTACAAGACAAAGACAAAAGACTTATAAAGGCTATTAAAATTTTAATTGAATTTTTCATAATTATTTATATATAAAATTATTGACTAATAACCAGGATTTTGAGTCAAATTAGGATTTGAAGCTAATGAACTTGCTGGTATAGGGAAAAGTTTTAAATTGTCAGAAATAGCAACTCCAGTAGAACCATTACCTTTCCATGCCCAGTTATATGCACCTCCTGTAAATTTGTTAAAACGAATCAAATCTTGTCTTCTATGAGATTCCCAGTGCAATTCTCTTGCTCTTTCATCTAATATAAAATCTAAAGTCAAATCACCACTGGCGATATCAGCAGCAGTAGAACCATTATTAGCTCTTTCACGTAATGCATTAACATATGTTAAAGCTTGAGCATTTGAAGCTCCAGAAGCACCTCTTAAAGCACATTCTGCATACATTAAATAAACATCTGCCAAACGGAATAATGGGAAATCTGTATCTACAAATGTTGAATTAATTCCAGTTCCTCCAGCTGCAGTTTTATTTGAGAATTTTTGAAGAAGGTATCCTTGATCTTTATTTCCTATATCGGCAATATTCAAAGTTCTTGCAGGAGCATGGAAAATTGTATTTCTTGCATCAGAAGCAAAAGCTGCGCCATCAAATTTTTGAACAAATTCTTTTCTCAAACGTAAAGCACCACCCCAGCCACCAGAACTAACTCCTAGAGCGGCACCATTTTGCTCGATTGAACCAACCTCTCCATTAACAAATACCGTTGTTGGACCATAATTTTGAGTGTAAGTTCCATCTGACTGTAATGTAAAAATCATTTCAGGTGAAGTATTATTATCTGCATTAAAGTTATTCAAATAATTAGTATTTAATGTATACCCGCCTGCAATAATAGCATTACATTGTGCCAAACATTCGGTATATTTAGGAGTACCAATATACACTTCAGCATTCAAATAAATTTTAGCTAAAATCATTTGTGCTACCGCTTGATCTACTCTACCATATTCATTGGTTTTTGCAGGTTTTAAGCTTGGAAGTACAGCATTCAATTCGCTTTCGATAAATGAAAATAATTGTTGTCTGTTATATTCTGGTCCAGCAGTATTTACAGGATCGTTTTCGGTTACAAAAGGAGCTTTACCAAATAAATCCATTAATTGATAATAGGCTAATGCTCTTAACACTCGAACTTCATTTCTGTAATCAGTAATTTGACCTAATAAGGTTGGATCTGTAACTCCTCTTTTACTCAATACATCTGGTGTAGTATTTTTAAGAAAATCATTCACAAAAGCAACTTCCACCATAGATCTACTAAACATTCCCAAAATTACAGGATTGGTTGACGTCCAAATATTACGTTGCAATTCAGGAACTCCTGGATCATGCTCATAACTCCAAAGAGCTTCGTCAGTCGTTAAATCTTGAAGATACCACAAACATCTACCAAATTGGCTCGTTCCAGCATCTAATCCTTGAAGAGAGGAAGAACCTGCTCCTTGAGTTCCAGTTAAGGATAAATTTCCATAAACACCTGCCAGTGCCTGCTTGTAGGCTCCTGGTTGTGCATAAAAAGCATCCGCGGTTTGCACCGTAGGATCTTTAGGCAATACATCTAAATCTTTGGTACAAGAACTTAATCCTACCAAAACAGTTAGAAGTACAACATTAATCTTAAATTTTTTCATAGTTTTTTATATTAAAATTTTACGTTAGCTCCAACTAAAAATTGACGTTGTCTTGGATAAATAGTATTATCAACACCGCCAGAAACTTCAGGATCTAAACCTGAATATTTAGTAAGTACAAACACATTTTGAACACCTGCATGTAATCGTAAAGAAGCTTTACCCTCTAACCATTTTGGAAAAGTATATCCCATAGTAATATTATCCATTCTCAAGAATGATGCGTTTTCAATGTACAAATCAGAAAGTGTAATTTGTCCTGTACTATTTACAAATCCTGTATTTTCAACAGCTGTAGGAATATTTTGTGCAACGGTTCCAGAATTTAAGTAAGTATATTGTGCATTACCAGCATTTACAGCATTGTATAATCTATTTCCAATACTTGCTCTTAAATTAAAAGAAAAATCAATATTTCTATAATTCATAGTAGAAGCAAATCCTAAAACTACATCTGGATCTGGATTTTTATAGATGTAACGGTCTTTATCATTAATAACACCATCACCATTCAAATCAGCAAAAGCACCTTCAATTGGTCTTCCCGCTGTATCGTAAAGTTGTTTATAAACGTAGAAAGATGAAGGAGTGTATCCTACACTATATATTTGAGAAGTATTTCCTGTTCCAGGTGCATATCCTAAATAAATATCGGCATTGTTGGCAAGGGATTCAATTCGTCTTTCAAATTTAGTAGCATTAAAATTCACATTCCAATTAAAGTCTTTAGATTTTATCACTTCTGCATTGATACTAAACTCAACTCCTTTGTTAGTAAAACTTCCTACGTTTTGAAGTAAATAATTTGAAAAATTTCCTCCATCTGGAACTGGTGCTACATTAAACAAATCGGTAGTTCTTTTGTAATACACGTCTAAAGCACCTGTAACTCTGTTGTTAAAAATTCCATAATCAAACCCTAAATTATAAGTAGTTTGTTTCTCCCATTTTAAGTTATCATTATATGGCCCCGTTTGTGCTATAGCGATAGGAGATGAACCAAAAGTATATTGAGAATTCGCATTACCTGTAGCATATTGTTGAATATAAAAATTATTATATATAACATCTAAACCTTGATTACCCGTAATTCCATAACCCAAACGCAATTTTAAATCTGAAAGTGTTTTAGAGTCTTTAAAGAAATCATTTTTTAGCTTCCATGCAAATGCTAAAGCAGGATAGTTTGCCCATTTGTTTTGTGGTGCTAATCTTGAAGAACCATCTCTTCTGAAAGACGCGGTAAATAAATACTTATCATTATAAGTCAAATTTGTTCTCGCAAAATAACCAATCAAAACATTATCTGGTTGTGGTCTCCAATAAGTTGGACTTGCTACAGCTGGATTATGTCTAGTATCACCATAATAAGTATTTTCTTGATTAAATATCTGATACGATCTACCAAGAGTAGCATCTACATTTAATTTTCCGAATTTTTTATTGTAAGCAAAATATGAATCTATCAATTTATTTCTCAATAAACTAGTTTGTGTATAATCTGTACCAATGTAATTAATAACACCATCAGTAGTATATTGATTACCTGTTGCTACTCCTGGAGCTACTAATCTTCTTCTTGTCCCATCTGATTCATCAAAACCAACATTAACAACAGCTCTTAAATCAGGAAAGAAATGTAACTTATAATCTGTTTCAAAATTTCCATAAACTCTGTTACTTCTACCGGTATCATAAGTTTGTAATAATTGAGCCACTGGATTAAGTGGTGTCTGGGAAGTAATATTTCCATTAGAACCATAATATTCGAAAAATCCACCAAAAGGAGAACCAGCTTGATAAACTGGTTGTGTTGGATCAAAACGTATAGCAGAACCTTCTACACCATCAGCAAAACGATTGTTTTCATTAGCAAACGAAGCATTCAATCTAAATTTTAAATGATCCTTTAAGAAAGAAGGATTTAAAGTGGTTGAAATAGTATTTCTATCGAATGAATTAGTCAAACGCAATCCTTCTTGATAGGTATTACCAATAGAAACACGTGAAGGAATAATACCAAACAAGTTTCCTTTTATTGATATATTATTATCAACATAATCCGTTCTTCTATAAATTTCTTTTTGCCAATCGGTATTTGAATTACCAAAAACTGGC
>CAISUR010000404.1 GCA_903888655.1 uncultured Bacteroidota bacterium
AAGCTGTTACCTTGTTTTTTGTATTATCTGGATTGGTAATTCATTACAAGCAATCGCATGGTATCCAAGAACTCTCTTCGGGGTTCAAATTCAATTTGGTTCGTTATCTTCAAAATAGAATAAGGCGGATATTTCCTCCATTAATCTTTAGCATTTTGCTGATGATACTCTTGGCAAATATTTCCTACTTCCTTTTTCAGCAACCTTATCCCGATTGTCTTTCCATTAAAACGCTACTTGCTAACGTTACTTTTATTACCACTCCGTTCTCCTCAATAGCAGGAAATAATTTTCCGTTGTGGTCTTTGCGGGTAGAATGGTGGATTTATATGGTATATCCTCTTTTGCTTTTGATA
Source organism: uncultured Bacteroidota bacterium (assembly GCA_903888655.1). Taxonomy (GTDB): domain Bacteria; phylum Bacteroidota; class Bacteroidia; order Flavobacteriales; family Flavobacteriaceae; genus Flavobacterium. Next base: position 357 of record CAISUR010000404.1, read on the forward strand.
AACAGAAAAAAGATTTATTTGGGATATCTCTTAGTCTTGGCTGCATCTCTTATTTTGTATTATCTAAACTTTAATCGACAATGTTTTTGGATCGAAACCTTCTTGTATTTACCCACTTGGTGCATTGGAGCATACATAGCTGATGTATTATCTGATCGGATCAAATGGTTTAAATTATTCAATATTTTGCTTGTTTTCTTGCCAATAAGCCTATTTCTACAAGGGCAATATAACAATTACATAAGTGACTTTATTTTTGGTATTGGACTGATGCCAGTCTTTATTTTCTTACTATCTGAGAGTAGTTCTTACTGCAAGAGGCTAGTAAACAAACTAATTGGGTACTTCAGATGGGTCAGCCCGTTTTCCTATACCCTCTATATTATCCACTTTCCAATACAATCTTTTATTACAAGTGTCTATCAACGTTACCATCCGCAACAATTGCCACACAGTTTTTATTTGGCATTTATTGGCATTTTAGCAAGTGTATTAGTGGCTTATATAAGTCATTTTTATACGGAAAAGAAGTTTTTAATCCGAAGAAGTTAGACTTAAACGCTTTTGACTTTAAAAACAAAAAGGTTCAAAAGCGTAACCCAAAAGAGATTTTAAGTGTGTTTCTTGAAAGAACAAGAGTAAAAATTAATTTTCATAGGTGTTTCTTGAAAGAACAGGAGTAAACGTTAATTGGTCTAAGTACTTAGTTATTAATAAATCTTTGAAAAAATTACTCATCATATCCCCCCATTTCCCCCCAATTAATGCTGCCGACATGCACCGAGTGAGGCAAAGTGTGTGGTATTTTGAAGAATTTGGATGGAAGCCCACTGTGGTTTGTGTAGATGAAGGGTATGTGGAAGGCGTTCAGGATCCTTTGTTGTTACAATCCTTACCAAAAGTGTTAGAAATTATTAAAGTAAAAGCGTTTTCTACCAAATGGACTAGAAAAATTGGTTTGGGGGCACTGGCATTGCGGTCGTTGTATTTTTATTTAAAGGAAGTAAATAATATTTTGAAAAAAGAAACTTTCAATCTGATTTATTTTTCTACAACCCAATTTCCAGTATTGATTTTAGGCAGTTATTGGAAGTGGCGATTTAAGATTCCTTACATAATAGATATGCAGGATCCGTGGCATTCTACTTATTATCTTGATAAGCCTAAAAGCGAAAGGCCGCCCAAATATTGGTTTTCTTATAACCTGAATAAATACTTGGAACCGATAGCAATGAAGGGATGTGATGGATTGATAAGCGTTTCGGCGGCATACATTACCCAATTGCAAGAGCGGTATTCTGTTTTAATAAACAAGCCAAATAGTGTAATTACGTTTGGGGCTTTTGAAAAAGACATAGAAATAGCCAAGGGGTTAAAAACTAAGAATGATTTTTTTGTTAATGATTCAGCAAAATATATCGTTTATGTTGGCAGGGGCGGTTTTGATATGCAGCCAGCCTTGACCCTCATATTTTCTGCATTTAAAAAAGGGCTTCAAGAGCAACCAACTATTTTTAAAAATTTTCGCTTTTTATTTGTAGGCACAAGCTATGCACCAAAAGGAAAGGGGGCAAAAACGATAGAACCTATTGCTGAAAAAGAAGGGATTTTGGATTACGTATCAGAACATACCGATAGAGTGCCTTATTTTGAAGGACTTGCTTTATTGCAGAAAGCTTATTTATTGTTTATTCCCGGTTCGGACGACCCTTCATATACTGCCTCTAAATTGTACCCTTATATCCTTTCAAAGAAACCGATAATGGGTATATTTCATCAAAATAGCAGTGCAAAAACAATTTTGGAAGAAACAAAGTCAGGAGCAGTTTGCACTCTTAGTGATTCAGTAGAAATGGTTTATACAATATTTAGCAAGCAATTAGAAAGCGAAGCAGCAAATACAACCGACTGGGATTTATTCAGAAACTACAGTGCTGAGAAAATGACAGAGAAACAAGTTGAATTATTTAATAGGGTTGTAAGTAAATGATAAACAAGATTGCAATTGTTACCACCCATCCAATTCAGTATTATGCCCCTTTGTTTAAACTGCTTGCGAAAGAAGTTGATATAAAAGTATTTTATACGTGGGGGGAAAATTCCGTAGAAAAATTTGATCCTGGCTTTGGTAAAAACATAGAGTGGGATATTCCTTTGTTGGATGGATATGAATATACCTTCTTACAAAACACCTCTAAGAACCCGGGAAGCCATCATTTTAAAGGCATAGAAAACCCAACAATTATCAACGAAATAAAAGAATTTGCCCCGAATGCAATACTTATTTTTGGATGGAGTTACAGTAGTCATTTAAAAGTGATGCGCAATTTTAAGGGGAAGGTTCCAGTTTATTTTAGAGGCGATTCTACTTTGTTGGATAATGTAAATTCAACTATAAAAGAAAAATTAAAATTGTTTTTTAAGAAGCAGTTTTTAAGGTGGGTATATAGTAATGTTGATAAAGTATTCTATGTAGGTTCTGCCAACAAAGCTTATTTTGAATGGTCAGGGTTAGCTGAAAGACAATTGGTTTTTGTTCCGCATGCAATAGACAATACCCGATTTGCTAAGGATTACAGGGTTGAAGCTTCTGAATTGAAAGAGAATTTAAAAATTCCTCAAACGGCAATTGTCATTTTATTTGCAGGAAAATTAGAATCAAAAAAGAACCCATTTTTATTGCTGAATTCTTTTATTGAAGCTAAAGCTAGTAATCTTCACCTTGTTTTTGTAGGCAACGGAAATGAAGAAAAAGAGCTAAAAGAAAGAGCAGAATTATCTTCCAAAAATGAGTTTATACATTTTATTGATTTCCAAAATCAATCAATGATGCCGATATGGTATAATATTGCCGATATTTTTTGCCTTCCCTCAAAAGGTCCTGGAGAAACTTGGGGTTTGGCAGTTAATGAAGCAATGGCTTGTAGAAAAGCAATAATTGTCAGTAACAAAGTTGGGTGTGCAGCCGATTTAATAAATATGGGGGTAAATGGATGGGTGTTTGGAAGTAACGATCAAGAACAATTACGAAATGTAATGGAGAAAATCCAAGAAAAGAAGACGTTGGAAATTATGGGAGTAGAAAGTAGAAAAATAATTGAAAATTGGAGGTTAGAAATAACAGCCGAGAAT
>CAISUR010000405.1 GCA_903888655.1 uncultured Bacteroidota bacterium
ACACTTTTTTTTATCGCAATATTTTAGAAATCGGTATGATTTTGCTCTAAAAAATTATCCTTTCATCGATAGTAGAGTTCAAATTACTCGTATTGAAGTTTGGATTACCAACAAACAAAACCATGTAAGTACTACTAATAACAATCTAAGAAATATTGTAGCGCTTCAAGATTTGGGAGAGGCTCGTTTGACCGACAAATCAGTTACAACTCCAACCACAATTCCTGACAATCAAATTGTAGCAATTGCGGCGGCAGATATTCACCCTAATCAGCCAAATGATTTCTTTTTGAAGCCAATAGATACCCCTCCTAACAATCCAAATAATAAATATAACCCCTCTTTAATTGTAACGGGGACAGGATTATTGAATACAAATATTAGAGAAATATCGACAACAAATGTAGGTTTCAACAATTCAGTTCCTGTAAATGAAGGTGCTGACTATTCTAAACTTGAAAATGCCAGAAAGTTACTTCCAAATGAGTTTACCTATAACCCACAATTAGGATATATCTCTTTACAACAACGTCTTGCTAACGACGAAATACTAGCCGTAGCCTATCAATATACTATTGGGGATCAAGTATATCAAGTCGGAGAATTTGGAACCGATGGTGTAGAGGCAACTCAAGTTAGTGCAACAGGAATTCCTACAACGCAGTCATTAGTTTTAAAATTACTTAAAAGTAGTTTGACAGATGTAACGAAACCAATTTGGGGATTAATGATGAAGAATATCTATCAAATTCCGAGTGGTTTTCAAATGCAAAAGGAAGATTTCAAATTCAATATCTTATATAGTGATCCTTCTCCATTAAATTATATTACTAAAGCTAGTTCTACAGCACCAGCACTTCCTCAAGGTGTAGAAGAAACACCTTTGTTAAGAGTTTTTGATTTAGACCGATTAAACTTTAGTAATGATCCGCAACAAGACGGCGATGGTTTTTTTGACTTTATACCAGGTCTAACTGTTGATCAACAAAATGGAAGAATTATTTTTACTTCTGCGGAACCCTTTGGAAGACATTTATTTGAAAAATTAAGAAATAGCCCGACAGAAAACTATGATGATTATTTAAGTACACCCCCACCTTATAATGAAAATCAAATAAAGTATGTTTACACCAGTTTGTATAAAACTTCTCAAACAGCTGCCTTACAAGATAGTCAAAAAAACAAATTTGAGCTAAAAGGAACGTTTAAATCTTCTGGTGGAGACGGAATTCCAATTGGCGCGTTCAATGTACCTAAAGGTTCAGTAACCGTAACTGCTGGAGGCAGAAAATTAATAGAAGGTGTTGACTATACCGTAAATTATCAATCGGGAAGAGTTCAAATCTTAGATCCTGCTTTATCGGCTTCTAATACGCCAATTGTTGTATCTTTGGAAAACAATTCTACTTTTGGACAACAAACCAAGCGTTTCTATGGTGTAAATGTAGAACATAAATTCACCGACAAATTTTTAGTAGGTGCTACTATGCTGAAATTAGCAGAGCGACCATTCACCCAAAAGACAACTTATGGTCATGAATCGGTTAACAATACAATTTATGGTTTAAATACCAGTTATTCTACAACAGTTCCGTTCTTTACAAGATTGGTTAATAAATTACCCAATATGGACACTGATGTTCCTTCTAATTTTTCGTTTAGAGGAGAAGTTGCTTATTTAAAGCCAGATACTCCAAAAGCAGACAAATTTAATGGTGAATCTACGGTTTATGTCGAAGATTTTGAAGGGTCACAAACCAATATCGACATGAAGTCGCCTTATTCTTGGTTTTTATCTTCCACACCTGTAAAACCAACTACAGGTACCATAACAGATTATGTAGATTTTGGAGCTGGATTGAATACTTTAGATTATGGTTTCAAGAGAGCTAAATTGGCATGGTATTCTATAGATCCTATTTTTTATACGCAATTACCATCAGGAATGTCTACTGATGATGTGTCTTACAACTCTACTAGAAGAGTATTTAGTCAGGAGCTTTATCCATCATTGGTAATTCCTGCGGGACAATCGCAAGTGGTTAATACATTAGATCTAACTTATTATCCAAAGGAACGAGGTCCTTACAATTTTAATCCAGCCGCTGCCACAAACGGAACATTACCAAATCCCGAAGATAATTTTGGCGGAATAGTTCGTGCCTTGAATTCAACTGACTTTGAACAAGCCAATGTCGAATACATTCAGTTTTGGATGATGGATCCTTATACCGACCCTAATAATCCTAACAGACCAGCTAATACAAATACAGGAAGAATTTATTTCAATTTAGGTGAAATATCTGAAGATGTACTTCAAGATGGAAGAAAGTTTTATGAAAATGGAGTTGGTAACAATCAAACTTTAGCAGCACCCACTATATGGGGTAATACCCCTGCATCGCAATCTTTAATTTACGCATTTGACTCTAATCAAGATAATAGAGCTTCACAAGATGTTGGATTGAATGGATTGAATAACGTAGAAGAAGCCGCAAAATTTCCCGCCTTTGCCTCATTCCCAGATCCAGCAGGAGATGATTACACCTATTTCTTAAATACATCAGGAAGTATTTTTGATCGATACAAAAATTATAATGGAACTGAGGGTAATTCACCCATAAACGTGACTGACACCAACAGAGGATCGACAACAGTTCCCGATGTTGAAGATGTCAATAGAGACAATACCATGACTACCATAAATGCCTATTATGAATATAGCATCAAAGTTAGTCCGGCTGATTTAGCAAATGTGGGAAGCAATTATATTACTAATATATTACCAACTCAAGTTTCCCTTCCAAATGGTGAAACTACCACCGCTCGTTGGATACAATTTAAAATTCCTATTAATCAACCTACTAATATTATAGGTGGTATTTCGGATTTTCGATCGATTCGTTTTATGAGAATGTTCATGACTAAATTTACAGATCAAATGACGGTTCGCTTTGGTTCATTAGATTTAGTTCGTGGTGATTGGATTAAATATAATGCATCGCTTGATCCAAATGATACCGATACTACAGATGATAACACCGATTATGATTCTTTTGCAGTAAATACTCAAGAGAATGCTACTAGAACCCCAATTAATTATGTATTACCTCCTGGGGTTTCATTGGAACAAGTATATAATAATAATACATTGATTCCGCAAAATGAACAATCATTAGCAATACGAGTAGGAACTTTAACCGATTATGGATTAGAGCCAGGAGATTCACGTGCCGTTTTCAAGAATGTGAATGTCGACATGAGACAGTATAAAAAATTGAGAATGTTTTTGCATGCAGAAGCATTAGCTCCACCGGTTGACAACAATCCATTACAAGATAATGAAATGGCTGCTTTCATGAGATTTGGAGGTGATTTTGTAGACAACTTTTATCAAGTTGAAATTCCATTAAAGACCACACAATGGGGAGATAATTCAACAAATGGTGTTTGGCCCGATGCCAATCAGATGGAAATATCATTGTCACTTTTGACCAAGTTAAAAGTGTTAGCAATGACCCATGTCTATACCACTCCTGGAGAAATTTTCTATGTTAATGAAGAAGATTTAGACCCAAGTGCCGCTAATAAAGTAAATAAACTTCGATTTGGAATTAGAGGTAATCCTAATTTTGGATTAGTTAGAACTTTAATGCTCGGTTTAAAAAATTTAACAAACACTTTAAATACACCACAACATCCTTTAATGCCAAGAAGATTGAAGGGAGAAGCATGGTTTGATTAATTACGCCTTTCTGAAATGGATAATAAAGGTGGTATGGCAGCTGTTGTAAATATGGATGGGAACTTTGCTGACTTTGCTAATGTTTCTGCTACTGGAAAAATGAGTACTATCGGATTTGGTACTCTTGAACAAGGCCCTCAACAGAGAAGTATAGAAGATGATTTACAGTATAATATAGTAACCAATATGAGTTTAGGTAAGTTATTACCTAAAAAATGGGGTCTTAATTTACCTTTCAATTACGGAATTGGTGAAGAATTTATCACTCCAAAATATGATCCATTCTACCAAGACATTGAGTTAAAACAATTAATCAGTGAAACTACTGATGCTACTGCTAAGAAAAATTTAAAGGATAGAGCCATTGATTATACTAAAAGAAGAAGCATCAACTTTATAGCAATAAAAAAACAAAGGGCTGAAAAAGCAAAACCTCATTTTTATGATATTGAGAACATAACACTATCGGGTACTTATAATCAAGTTGATCGTCATAACTATGAACTTGAAAATTATACTGATCAAAAAGTAACTACAACAGCTGATTATGCTTTTGCCTTTAAAGCAAAGCCTGTAGAGCCATTTAAAGAGGTAAAAATGTTTAAGAAAAGTAGCTATTGGAAATTGTTAAGCGATTTCAACTTTAATTATGTCCCAACAAATGTTACTTTTAGTTCCAATATTACTAGACAATTTAATAGACAACAATTCCGATTGGTTGATGTAGAGGGTATTGGCTTAAATGCTTTATATCAAAGAAATTTCTTATTTAATTATCAATATGGATTTAATTACAATTTATCTAAGACATTAAAAGTTAATTTTAATGCAACTTCAAGTAACATTGTAAGGAATTATATGAATGAAAACAACGTTCCAGATAATACCTATACCATCTGGACAGATTATTGGAATCCTGGGATTCCTAATCAACATAACCAACAAATTACTGTTAATTATGAATTACCAATAAATAAAATTCCATTCTTAAACTTTGTCAAATCTAATTATACCTATTTAGGAACTTATAGTTGGCAACGTGCTTCTACTGCATTATCTTCTGTAGTTGGAGACGATGGAATTACTTATAATTTAGGTAATTC
>CAISUR010000406.1 GCA_903888655.1 uncultured Bacteroidota bacterium
GAAATCAACAAGTAGGAGAAACCGTTCGCGAATTGGGTTTAGAAGGACAAACTCAAAAAGCTGGAACTCCAACCATGGGTGGATTAATTATCATTATTGCGACATTGATTCCGGTTTTATTACTAACGAAATTAAATAATATTTATATAATTCTCTTAATTATTACCACCATTTGGATGGGAACAATTGGCTTTATTGATGATTATATTAAGATATTCAAAAAAGATAAACAGGGATTAAAAGGCGTTTTTAAAGTAATTGGTCAAGTTGGTTTGGGATTGATTGTGGGTTCCGTTTTATATTTTCATCCGGGCGTTACGGTTAGAGAAAAATCTTCCAGACCTATTACATTTAATCAAAGTGAAAGTGTAATCAGCCAGTCGGATCAAGAAATAAAATCGACTACCACTACAATTCCATTCATGAAAAATAATGAGTTGGATTATGCTAAAATTATTGAATGGACAGGCGAAGGTTATGAAAATTGGGCATGGCTAGTATTTATTCCAATCGTAATTTTCATTATCACTGCGGTTTCAAACGGTGCGAATCTTACCGATGGAATTGATGGTTTAGCGGCGGGTACCTCTGCAATTTCAGTGCTTGCACTCGGGATTTTTACCTTTGTTTCTGGAAATATCATTTTGTCAAGTTATTTGAACGTTATGTACATTCCAAATTCGGGAGAGATGACCGTTTTTATTGCTGCCTTTGTTGGGGCGTTAGTTGGTTTTCTTTGGTATAATTCCTATCCAGCGTCGGTTTTCATGGGAGATACAGGTAGTTTAACTATTGGTGGAATCATCGCTGTTTTAGCGATTTCAGTTAGAAAAGAATTATTATTACCAGTCTTGTGTGCGATTTTCTTCGCTGAAAACGCTTCTGTAATTATTCAAGTATCATATTTCAAATATACTAAAAAACGTTTTGGTGAAGGAAGAAGAATCTTCCTAATGTCTCCGTTGCACCATCATTATCAGAAAAAAGGCTATCACGAAAGTAAGATTGTAACTCGTTTTTGGATTGTAACCATTTTATTAGCCATAGTAGCTATTGCAACTTTAAAACTAAGATAAAAAGCAATTAAAAATTAAGAATTTAAAATTGATAATAAAAGAATGAAGGAAAATATTATTCAACAAAAATCATTTCAGTTTGCTGTTAGAATAATTAATTTATACAAATACTTAATTAATGACAAAAAAGAGTTTGTGTTAAGTAAACAAATTTTAAGAAGTGGGACTTCAATAGGCGCAAATATTGAAGAGTCTATTGGTGGACAGTCTGAAAAAGACTTTTTATCTAAATTGAGTATAGCATACAAAGAAGCACGAGAAACAATTTATTGGCTTAAGTTGCTAAAAGAAACAGATTATATTTCAAAGAATGAATTTGAAAGTATATTTAATGAGGCGGATGAAATTTGTAAAATATTGGCAAAAATTATTATAACCCTTAAAGGGAAAAAGTAAATCAATTAAGAATTATAACATCGTTCGGTTTTTTAATTTTTAATTCTC
>CAISUR010000407.1 GCA_903888655.1 uncultured Bacteroidota bacterium
TTGAAGATATCATTTCTTTGTCTTGGAGATGTTTTATAGGAAAGTGTAAAAATATCCAATTGATGATCAAAATGGAGTTCATTGCATGCTTGTTTAATCAAAGGTTCCATATCCATACATTCTTGAGTTGAATTACAGTACACAATAGTCCCTTTACAATTTTTACGTAACATTCCTTCTGCTAAGAATTTAGATTTGGCATAGAGTTCATCTTTTTGTTCGTACTGGACTTCGACATTTGGAATGTAAACTTCGTAGTCACAGATATATCCGTCCTTAATAGCTTGGCTTAAAGAATAAGAATAAATCAAATTGTCTTCAGTCCAAGGATTCATGATCTCATCTTCTTCATCTCCGTTAAAATCTTCTTGTAACATCTGAGGTGGAGTTGCAGTCACTAGTAAACATTTACTACACGTACTTAACATTTTTATATCCTTGGGACTCAAATTATGTGCTTCATCAACAATAACCAAAGTTTTCTCGGAATTCGTATGAGACTGAGGACTGAATATAACTTCATTGAGGACGTCTCTGGCACTGTGAAATGTACTTGAAATAAATACATTCGCATCTTGACGGTTCCATTTCTTTTTAATGAAATCAATATTTCTGGTCGAATCATTCCCGTCACAATCTACTAGAATAGAAATCCAATGGTCTTCCAAATCTTCATCAAATTTAGTCTTGTTCTGATCAGCTAAGGATCTTGTTGGTGATAAGACAATAATTCGACTGTACAAATTTGTCTCAAGTGCATGTCTTATGAAAGTAATTGTTTTCCCAGTACCACAAATGAAATTCAAAATCTTGGATCCTTCCCATTTTTCCCTGAGAATCTCCAGAACATTTAGTTGATAATACCTCAATTCGTTGATTTTGTTTTGTTTTTTGGTAGATTTCTTTTTTCGAGTTTGTTCTCCAAAAGGTAAAGTAATCAATTGAACTAAATGAGAATTTTCACAGTCATTAAAAAAATCCTTTTGGAATTTGTTGGTGGTCGTGTAAACAAACCCTCTGCTTTGGTTATTTATAAAGTAAAATCTATGAGTGTAACAGCTCTGAAATGTTCCTAAGTGATTCGCACAAAGGTATTTATTACCACTTCGATATTTTGCTTGTATTGCATGATAAGTTCTTCCAAGGACAGGATCTACTTCATATGAAATAGCATCAAGTCCATATTCTCTTGGAATTCCCAATTTACTATTAAGACGCATTCGATGAAGAAGGTTTGGTGTAAGAGCCCATCCTGAATCAATAAGGATGTCATCTGTCAAATCTTCCCAATGAATTGTCACTTGATTTGTTCGTTCTTGATGTGCTTTAACTATATATTTTTCATATTGTTTCCATATAGGTTCTTCGATGTTCATTTTTAATTAAAAAAAAAGACTCTTTTTCTGCTATTTTGTTCTAACAGGGTTTGACCAAAAAAAAAGAATTTCTAGATGAGCTACTTATTTTTTAATCGTCGGTTGTAAAAAAGAGAAATCCTTATTCTGCAATTATCGGATGTTTTTTTTTGTCGCGTCGAGAAGAGACCTTCGTCGGGTTTTTGAAAAAAAAGAGGAAGGGCGGGTCACTCTATATTTTGTCGCGTCGACACAAAAATTTTGTGATAAAAAAGCAAGGAGGGGCGGGACGTTTTATATTTCTTTTTTCATATTTTTATTTTGTTTTACAATTTGTTCTGAAAATCTGTATTCGTTTTTTTATCAAGCTTTTTTTTAGTCGGGTTTCGGGACATCATTTCATTTGTGTAATTTATATTTGTGAATTTGTGAACGCAGAAGATACTTTTAATTTACTTTTAAAAATGCATAAAACTAGTACCAAAAAGGAAAAACAAAAATTTAGAAAAGTCCATTTCTTTTTGAATTATTGAAGTTCGTTTTTCCACTTTTTATGTGAATTTATGACTGTCCTAAA
>CAISUR010000408.1 GCA_903888655.1 uncultured Bacteroidota bacterium
ATTATTTTTTCAAAATACAATTGCACAAACAAATAAAAAATTAAATGACAAAGAACCAATTCAAACGATTCTGAAATTTGAAAATCCGCTTTCCAAAGCTGATGCTTTTGCTCAATTAAAATCAAAATACAAGTTAGAAAAAACTAATAATTACGTTCCTACTTTCGCAAACAAAGATGAAACAGGAAGAAATCATGAACATTTTCAACAGTATTATAAAGGATTGAAAGTGGAATTTGGCGTGATGATTACTCATAGCCAAAATAATGAAGTTTATATGATGAATGGTGAAGTATATAATGCTTCTAATTTAAATTTGACTCCATCCATAAATAACAAACAAGCACTAGATATTATAATAAGTTCCAAAAACAATGCTAAATATCTTTGGGAAAGTACAGGAGATGCTAAGGCATTGAATTATGAAAAACCATCGGGTGAATTGCTTATTTTACCAAATGTGAAAACGGGAGAAATTAATTTAGCCTACAAATTTGACATTTATACAGTAGAACCTCTGGCCAGAGATGAAATATATGTTGATGCACATTCTGGAAAAATAATTTACAGTAATGCAATTATTAAACATGTACACGAACACACAAATGATTTGGAGATTGAAAAAAACAACACTTTAGCTCCTCCATCAATTTCAGTAACTGGTTCTGCCAATTCTACTAAGTATAGTGGTGTTAGATCAATTAAAACAACATTGGATGCTACAACAAATAAGTACATTTTAAAAGATGATACACGAGGCGGCGGTATTCAAACATTTAATAGCGCTAGAACTGTTAGTTATCCTACTACAAATTTTTCGGATAACGATAATAATTGGACTACTGCAGAATATAATAATGTATACAAAGATCAAGGTGCTTTGGATGCACATTGGGGAGCGGAAATGACCTATGATTTTTGGAAAAATATTTTCAATAGAGATAGTTATGATGATAAAGGGACCATGTTAAAAAGCTATGTGCATTATCGTTCAACTGCAAACGCGAGTTTAGTTAATGCATTTTGGAATGGAACAGTAATGTCTTATGGTGACGGAAATGCGACAACTTCAATTCTTACTGCCATTGATGTTTGCGGACATGAAATTGGACATGGTGTTTGTGCAGCAACAGCTAATTTGGCTTATCAAAATCAATCAGGAGCAATAAACGAAGGTCTTTCAGATATATGGGGAGCATGTATAGAACAATATGGCAGAAATGGAACACTAACAGGGCCTTATGCTAGCACAGTATTTACTATTGCTGAAAATTTAGGAACTAGCCCTTTTAGAAGTATGAGTGCACCTTTAACTAAAGGAAATCCAGACACCTATCTAGGAACTAATTGGACTACTACTGGGGATGAGGGTTCTTGCACACCTTCAACCAATAATGACCAGTGTGGCGTTCATAATAATAGTGGTGTGATGAATCACTGGTTTTATATCGTTACTGTTGGCAAATCTGGAACAAATAATGCCCCAAATCCTTTTTCGTATAATGTTACTGGAATTGGTATGGCTAAATCATCTCAAATTGTATATTATGCAGAGAGAGACTATCTCACTTCTAATGCTACTTATTTAGATATGAGAAATGCTACTATTGAAGTAGCTAACAATTTATATTGTGGATCTAGTGCTGAAGTAATTGCAGTAACCAATGCATGGAATGCAGTAAATGTGG
>CAISUR010000409.1 GCA_903888655.1 uncultured Bacteroidota bacterium
CGGGAAAGTATTCTCGTGAAAATTAGAATACTCAAATCCTGTATTCTTAACCTCAAGTATTTTGCTTTCTAAAAAGTCATCATACTTTGGTTTAGCTTGTTTTTTTATATCAATCATTACTCATTTTTTTATTTGATTGTTGTTATTCTAAATTCATGTATTGATTTATAATGCTAATTGTCATATCGAATGACCAACTAAAACAAGCATAATATCCTTTTGATTTTAGATCGTTTATAGTTTTTAGTTGACCTTCTAAATGTTCATCTTTAAAAATTTCTCCATTTTTTTTGAATGGAGATTTTACTTTTAGCTCAATGAATAACCCACTAAAATTTCCTTTAGGTTCAAAAATTAGAAGGTCTGGTAGCTTAAAATCTAACTTTTGTATTTTCTTATTTCTTAATTGTTGTTGAGGCGTCAGTTTGACTGAGGCTATCGTATCAGACATAAACAATACTTTAGGGTATTGAATATTAATCCATCTACAGACTTGTTTTTGTAAATCGAATTCTGGTTGATTTTTACTCATAAATCGAGGTATTATTTCTTTCTAATCTATTTCTGATTGTAGAATAGTTAATATTTAGAAGTTTTGATAATTGAGCCATAGTGTAATTTTTACCTTTGTAAGTAACAATTCTATTATTTCTCTTATTGTTTTCTTGCTCAATTGTAGTAGACCATTTACAATTGCTAGGTTCGTAGTTTCCATCAACGTTTATTCTGTCAACAGAATGGTCGCTACTTGGTTTTTCTCCCATATCCAAAAGAAAATTTTCAAATGAATTTAACCATCTATCGCAAACTATTATACCTCTACCGCCATAATGAACATAACTATTGTTAGTTTCTTTATAACACCTAGAAATCATAGTATAATAAGCGTTGTAAATTGGAGTTCTTGAAAGTCCATGAGTTTTATTTGGAGGAGTAGATAGTCTTGCTTTTTCTTTTTGTAGACATGAACATGACTTAGTCCATCCATTTTTTAACTTGCTTCCAATTGCTTGAATTTTATTTCCACAATCACAAATACAATTAAATTTTACTTTTCCCTGAATAGTTCTTTCGGAAACCTCAGAAACAACTAAAAGTTTTCCGAATTTTTCTCCAATAATGCTTAATTTTTTCATAATTAAAAAGATAACCCCAACTAGATGCACTACTATCTGTCAGGGTTTCTTATAGGCGATTTAATCAAAAACCGCTTTATATTACACATGTTGGTAGTGCTTCAACATTACAAATATAGCATATTATGTTATTTAATTGCATATTATGTTATACTATTTAAAAAATCAATTCCAATTAGTATTTTCTTCATAGATTATTTTGGATTATAATTTACTTTCTACAAAATAGAAATCAAGATTTACTTTATCGAAAAGATTGTCGATTTTGAGTTGATCAATAAATTTGATTTTAGCTTCTATTTTAGAAACTTCGATTAGTATTTTTTCTTTTTGGAAGTCATCTACTAGATAAAGAAAATTCAAATACTGCCTTTTTAAATTTGTGAGCTCTGATTTATAGTCTAGTAAACTCATAAACTATTTTCTAAATGATTTACCGTGAAACTCAATAATGTTGAACATTTCAAATACTCTGTCGTAAACATGTCCACCGTATTTAGATGAAAATTCAAACAATGCTTTGTTTAAATCGTTTGGCTCATTCTCTGGATAGTTACATGTTCCAAATGTTTTAGCTTTTCCGTCATATCGCTTTTC
>CAISUR010000410.1 GCA_903888655.1 uncultured Bacteroidota bacterium
GGAGATAAGTATATAAATGTCGGAGATAAGTATATAAATGTCGGAGATAAGTATATAAATGTCGGAGATAAGTATATAAAGCTTAGATAAAAGGTATTCACCTTAACATACATTGTAAATAAGTGCCATTAATTTATGGAACAGGGTCGTGACCATGCCCTCCCCAAGGATGGCAAGAGCTAATTCTTTTAATGGCCAACCACAATCCTTTTATCGGACCATATTTCTTCAAAGCTTCCAAGGCATAGTTCGAGCAACTTGGGGTGTACCTGCATTTTGGCCCAATGGCAGGGGATATTACGTATTGATAAAACTTTATCAATACAATAAAAGGAAGACTAATTATTTGGGCTAACAGTTTCACCTAAGGCTTTTATAAGTTTATCAATAATGAGCGGCATTTTCTTTTGAAGCAATGAATTTTCAGGTACGTTCTTGTCGATATACATAAAAAAGACAGCCACTTGTTTGCCATTATTAGTGACACAATCGTGTAATGGATGTTTGTTTAGGCGATAGTTTTCCCGTAGCAATCTTTTTATCCTATTCCTATCTACTGCTGTTTTAAAGTTCTTTTTACTAGCACTTACACCTATTTTAATTGGGAAATCCATTGGCTCATCAACAATCATATAAACAACTTTAACCGGAAACACCAAAAAGGTTTTCCCTCCGGCAAACAGGTTATCTATCAGCTTTCTGCTTTTCAGTTTCTCTTGTTTATTAAAGTTGTATGATTGCTTATCTATCAAAATAAAATTTAAATGCTTAAATAAAAAAAGACCGTTTCCAAAAGGAAACAGTCTTTAAAATATGATTCGAGAATAATCTTTCTATAATTATTTTAAACCCTTTTCGCTGGAAACAGTAAGGTATTTACGACCTTTTGCCCTGCGGCTAGCTAAAACTTTACGTCCATTAGCTGATTGCATGCGCTTACGAAAACCATGTACGGTTTTACGACGCTTTTTATGTGGTTGAAATGTTTGTTTCATCTTTTAAAAAATTTTACTTACCTGATAATAATTTTCAACTTTATAGCAGCCACCATACCACTATTTTGCGAAAGGACGGCAAATGTAGGAGTTTAGCTTCAAATGAGATAGATTACAATTGAAATTAACCGAAAATTATTGAAAAAATATTCAATTAAGAGAAGAATTGTACTAATTCGGGTATCGTTTTTATATAATTGCAGCTATCCATCCTTAATGGCTTTTCTAAGAACCCTATTACTTGAGGGTAGTTTTTTGCTTTTACTTTGTCGCTGCTATCCACAGAAGAAGTTACTATTACCACAAATAATTCTTTTCCAAACTCCTCAGTCTGTATTGCATCCAAAAATTCCCAGCCATTTAAAACTGGCATGTTTATATCGAGCAAAACAAGATAATGTTCGTCTTCTTTGTATTCTCTCACAAGATAATTCAACACCTCTTTGCCCTCGCTAAAAAGAAGTGGGTTTAAACAGATTTTACTTTTTGCAACCATTACCTTGTGTAACAGCGTTATGACTTTATCGTCATCCACAATCAATACATTTAAACTCATTGCTTGGTTTGGTTTTGAACGTTTTCGGTATTTTGAACAATTTTTCTTATTATTTCATCTAATTCATTAGCAGATGAAGCAATCGCTTCTATAATTTGCGAATTATCTATATCCTCGTTGCTATGCTGTTCCGAAAGTAAATCTACCAGCCCCATTATGCGAGCCAAAGGAGCCCGAACCACATGAGATTGTATCCAAGCAATTTCCTTCAATTTTTTATTTTGCTCTTCAATTGCTTGCAAATGCCTTCTCCTATCGTTCACATCCCGTTGAATATAAACCCAATGCTTATAGCCGCCAACACCATCTGAAACTGGGGCAACAGAAATATTGACCCAATAGTTTTCGCCATTCTTTCTTCGGTTTTTAACAACTATGTTGCATGGCTCACATTTGTTTATTGCATCTTTTAGTTTTTTTAATTCATCAACACCAGATTCTGTTCCAAAGAAAATTATTGGAGAATTTCCAATAACTTCTTCCTTAGAATAGCCAGACATTTTTATGAATGCCTCATTCACAAAAACTATTTTAGAGCCAATATCTTGGCTGTTTTCTGCAATTAAAATACCATCGGTTGTATTTAATATAACAGATTCCAACAATCTCAATCTTTCTTCATCTTCTTTTGTAGGCATCTTTTTAGTTTGGAAATAATTTGATATAATCCTCTCGACTCCAAAATTAGGCTCAAACTTAATTTATTTGTCAAAATACCAATATTTCTCTATACAATATTCTTAATTGTATGTGTTTTATGAACAATTGGGTTAAAATTAAGTGACTAAAAAGCCAAAAAACACTCCCTAATCATCTTTTCTTCGTCCTTGAAGATACCCAGTAATTACCCTAAGGTAGCCGATAACTCTTGCTTGAATTAGTTAAAATTAACACTGACCTACAAATCATTATCTGATTTTTGATTGCTTTTAATTTATTTCGTGCGATGAAAAGAATAGTAACCTGCTTATTTGTGTTGATTATTGCCAGTTGTTCCTCCAAAAAAAAGACTCCTGATGTATCCCAAATAAAAGTTGAGTTACAGACAATACGTTTTGAGAAAGACTTATTTGCCCTCGACACAAACAATATGGCCACTAGCCTACAAGCCCTTTACAACAAGCATAAAGGCTTTACGCAGGATTATTTCTTCAACATACTTGGCATACCACCCAATCCTGATAGTGTTGCAAATAATTCAAAAGAGTTTTTATCCACGTATAAAAACATTTATCTGTCCTCGATAAAGACATTTGAAAACTTTGATCCAATACAAGAACAAATAAAACAAGGTCTTCAATTTGTGAATTATTATTTCCCGAAATATCCTTTACCAAAGAAAATTGTGACATTTATAGGGCCACTAAACGGTTCGTGGGGCATTATCATGCCCGA
>CAISUR010000411.1 GCA_903888655.1 uncultured Bacteroidota bacterium
AACTATACTGTTTATCATAATACTTCGCATATTCACCAGATGTTACATTCTTCAACCATTCCTCATTTGACAAAAACCAATCTATCGTTTTTTCTAAACCTTGTTCAAAAGTAACCGATGGCTTCCAACCTAATTCTTTATTAATTTTAGTAGCATCAATCGCATAGCGCAAGTCATGACCTGGTCTATCTTTAACGTAAGTAATCAATTTTTCAGACTCTCCGTCAACTCTGCCCAATTTTTTATCCATTTGATGACATAATAATTTTACTAGATCAATATTCTGCCATTCATTAAACCCGCCAATATTGTAGGTTTCATGATTTTTCCCTTCATGAAAAACTAAATCAATTGCTACTGCATGATCTTCAACAAACAACCAATCACGAGTGTATTTTCCATCACCATATACAGGCAAAGGTTTATTATTAATTATATTATTAATAAATAGCGGAATTAATTTCTCTGGAAAATGATTGGGTCCATAATTATTTGAACAATTGGTAATAACATATGGAAGTCCATAAGTCTCGCCATAAGCTCTCACAAAGTGATCTGAACTTGCTTTGGACGCTGAATACGGAGAATTTGGATCGTAAGCTGTGGTTTCTGTAAATAACCCAGTTGCACCTAAACTTCCATAAACCTCATCCGTAGAAATATGATAAAAGCGTTTGCCATCAAAATTGTCTTTCCAAATGGTTTTAGCGGCATTCAGTAGATTCATTGTTCCAATAACATTTGTTTTAACAAAACTCAGGGGATCAGTTATTGAGCGATCCACATGAGATTCTGCTGCCAAATGCAATACGCCATCAAATTGATGTTCTTGAAATAATTGATTAATAAAATCTGCATCTACAATGTCACCTTTTATAAAAGTATAATTAGGTGATTTTTCGATATCAGAGATGTTCTCTAAATTCCCTGCATAGGTTAATGCATCTAAATTAAAAATTTGATAATTTGGATATTTATTTACAAATCTTCTTACCACATGTGAGCCAATAAAACCGGCACCACCAGTTATTACTATTTTTTTCATCTTATTCTTATCTTTTAAAATTAATAATTATCCAACTTCAAATGTTTATGCAACACTGTAAGGTTTTAATCATTATTTTTTAATTCTTAAAACTACGTATCAAAAAAGATCACGCTATAATTTGCCGTCAATTTGTCCTTTTAATATTCCTTTTACGTCATATACAACTGAATTTGAATTCTTAAATTGAGCTAAATCTAAATCAAGAAATTCACCATGAGCTACCCCTAAAACTATTGAATCAAACTTTTGATTTGGTAAATTCTTGGTAGTTGTTAAATTATATTCATGTAAAACTTCGTTAGGATTTGCCCAAGGATCATAAATAGAAACCTCAATTCCATAATCTTTCAAAGCTTTTATTACATCAACAATTTTAGTATTTCTAACATCTGGGCAATTTTCTTTAAATGTAATCCCTAACATCAGTAACTTGGAATGATTAACTGGAATTCTTTTTTTAATCATTAATTTAACGATTCTAGAGGCTACATATTCTCCCATGCTATCGTTTAGCCTTCTTCCAGCTAAAATAATTTCCGGATGATAACCTGCTTCTTGTGCTTTTTGTGCTAAATAATAGGGATCTACTCCGATGCAATGACCTCCAACTAAACCTGGTTTAAAATTTAAAAAATTCCATTTTGTTCCTGCTGCTTCAAGAACAGCGTGAGTATCAATATCTAGAATATTAAAAATTTTAGCTAGTTCATTTACAAAGGCAATATTAATATCACGTTGTGAATTCTCTATTACTTTTGCTGCTTCAGCTACTTTTATTGATGGTGCTAGATGCGTTCCAGCTGTAATAACTGACTTATACAAATCGTTTACTATAACACCAGTTTCTGGCGTAGAGCCAGCTGTTATTTTTAATATTTTATCTACAGTATGTTCTTTATCTCCCGGATTAATTCGTTCAGGAGAATATCCAGCAAAGAAATCAACGTTGAACTTTAGACCGCTCACCTTCTCCAAAACTGGCACACATTCTTCTTCTGTTAGTCCCGGATAAACTGTAGATTCATATACAACAATATCACCTTTTTTAAGAACTTTCGCTACCGCCTCACTAGATTTGTATAGAGGCGTCAAATCGGGCCTGTTATTTTTATCCACTGGCGTAGGCACGGTTACTATATAAACATTACATTCAGATATGTCCTCTAATTTTGTAGAACAAAACAATCCTATTCCATTCAATGGTTTATTTGTTAATACTTCTTTTAATGTAACCTCATCCACTTCTAAAGTATTATCTATTCCTGAATTTAAAGCGTCAACTCTATTCTGATTAATATCAAATCCGACAACGGGGTATTTCGTAGCAAATAATCTTGCTAAAGGCAATCCAACATATCCTAATCCGATAATTCCAATTTTTGTAAGCATAATTTATAATTAAGAGCCAATAGCCTGATAATTAAATCCTATCTCTTTCATTTTTTGCGAATTTAGTAAATTTCTTCCATCAAAAATAAAAGCTGGTTTTAACATATTGTTATATATTTTTTGCCAATCACATTCTTTAAATTCATCCCATTCGGTTAATATTGCAATGGCATGAGCATTTTCACTGACCTCATATATGTTATTGTAATGAGAAATGTGCTTTTCATTTTGTTCTTGACTTCTAGTTTGTAAATAATTCAAATCAGATAAAACTTGTCTATGATTTACTTTAGGGTCATAAACAGCAATGTTTGCTTGTTCATTTATTAAATCATCAGCAACATAAATAGCCGCAGATTCTCGTGTATCATTAGTATCTTTTTTAAATGCCCAACCCAAAAAGGCAATTTTTTTATCTGCAACAGTATTGTAAAGAGTACTGACAATATTTTTTGAAAATCTTCTTTTTTGGTGATCGTTCATAATAATGACTTGTTCCCAGTATTCAGCTACTTCGTGAAGGCCAAATGATTTAGAAATATATACTAAATTTAAAATATCTTTTTGAAAACAAGAGCCACCAAATCCAACAGATGCCTTTAGAAATTTAGAACCAATTCTACTGTCCATTCCAATAGCCTTTGCTACTTCATTTACATTAGCGCCAGTCTTCTCGCACAATTCTGATATTGCATTTACAGAAGAAACTCTTTGAGCCAAGAAAGCATTAGCCGTAAGTTTAGACAATTCTGATGACCAAACATTCGTAGTTAAAATTCGCTCTTTAGAAACCCAATTAGCATATACATCGACAAGTGCTTGAATAGCTTCTTTACCCTCGATTGAATCATCGCCCCCAATCAATACTCGGTCGGGCGATAGTAAATCTTCAACTGCAGTACCTTCGGCTAAAAATTCTGGATTAGAAAGAATTTGAAATTGAACCCCATTTCCAGTATTATCTAGGATATTTTTAATGGCTTCAGCTGTTCTTACCGGTAAAGTAGATTTTTCTACAACAATTTTATCATTTTTTGATATTCTAGCAATCTGTCTTGCGCATAATTCTATGTATTTTAAATCTGCTGCCATTCCTTTACCAGATCCGTACGTTTTAGTTGGCGTATTGACAGAAATAAAAATGAGTTGTGCTTCCTCTATAGCTTTATCTACATCAGTTGAAAAAAACAAATTTTTTCCTCTTGCCTCACCAACTATTGAGGACAAACCCGGTTCATAAATTGGAATATTGTTTACATCTTCATCATTCCATCTTGCTATTCTATCTGCATTTAAGTCAACAACAGTAACATTTATATGCGGACATTTTTGCGCTATGACAGCCATCGTTGGCCCCCCTACATAACCTGCACCGATACAACAAATATTAGTAATTTTCATCATTTTATTTTAAATTTTCCCAATACCAATTCACCGCTTCCTTTAAACCATCTTTAAATGCATATTTGGGAGCGTAAGATAGTAATTTTTTTGCTTTATCAATATTTGCTAATGAATGAGGTATATCTCCTACTCTATTTGGTCCATATATTACTTCAACATTGGCAACAGTGGAATCAAATTCAGACAAATATTTCTTTAAGTAAAAAACCATATCATTTAAGGTTGTTCTATCACCATAAGCAGTATTATAAACTGTATTAATAGCATCCTTATTTTGGGTGAGCATTGCAATTTCATTCATTTGAATAACATTGTCAATATAAGTGAAATCTCTAGAGTAATTTCCGTCTCCATTAATAATTGGACTCTCTTTTTTCATTAACTGCATAAC
>CAISUR010000412.1 GCA_903888655.1 uncultured Bacteroidota bacterium
CAACAGTATTCTTCTAATTTTTTGGTCATACATATTGTGTGAAGGCATTATGGCTACAAATTTTTCGGTTCAAAAACTTATTGTACCGATGGTATTTATAATTATAAACCTATTTAACATTTACAAAGGCATACATTCAAATAAACAAAAATCCGAAAAGTAATTTTTCGGATTTTGTTTATTAAATTTATATGTATATAATTTTAGCTTTCAAAAAAAGACAAATTGATTTTAACCCCTTTAATTAGCTTTAGAAGCTAAATAGTTATAAATCATTGTTCCTTGCTCGTCTGTTAGATGTGCTTTTTTTTGCATTTTACCAACAATTGGTTTCCATTCTTCTTTAGAAAAATCTGTGGCATCATATAACTTATGACATTTAGCACAATTACTTTCATATAAACTCTTTCCTTCTTCCAAAGATGTTGTTGTTACAACTTTTTTTGCATCAACTATTGGTGTTGCTGATTTAGAACCTCCACAAGAATAAAGTGTAATTGCTAATAGTGCAACTGTTACGATTTTAGATTTCATAATTATTTGTTTTTATTATAGTAAAAATAACAAAAAAAGCCATCCGAAGACAGCTTTTTATATATTTAACAGTTATTTTTTTATTTAACATCCATTAATTCTACATCAAAAACCAATGTTGCATTTGGCGGAATTACTCCTCCTGCTCCCGATGCTCCATAACCTAAGTATGAAGGTATAACAAAACGAGCTTTATCGCCAACTTGTAACAAGGCAATCCCCTCATCCCAACCTTCAATAACTTGTCCTTGCCCCAATTTAAATTCAATTGGTCTTTTTCGTGAATATGACGAATCAAAAACTTTTCCGTTTTCTAAAGAACCTTCATAATGAACTGAAACTGTTTTTCCAATTTCAGCTTGTTTTCCAGATCCTTTTTGTATCATTTTGTAGCGCAAACCACTTTCGGTTTTGTCAAATCCAGCAGCTAATTTTTCCATGGTTGCTTCAGCTTGTTTTTTGGCTTCTTCAATTCTTCGCAATCTAGAGCCTTCAAATGTTCGAAATGCTTCAATAGCATTCCATTTTTCAGCCTCTTCCCCTACTCTAACGATTTCTAAAGTATCAATCAAATCTCCTTGTGCGATGGCGTCTACAACTTCTTGACCTTCCACTACATTTCCAAAAACAGTATGTTTACCATCCAACCAACTTGTTGGAACGTGTGTAATAAAAAATTGTGAACCATTGCTTGCTGGTCCAGAATTTGCCATAGATAAAACACCTGGTTTATCATGTTTTAAGCTTGGGTGAAATTCATCTTCAAAGTTATAACCCGGACCACCAGTACCAATTCCTTGAGGACAACCTCCTTGAATCATAAAATCCGGAATTACCCTATGAAATTTCAAACCATCGTAATAAGGTTTACCCATTGGTTTTGAGTTATTTTCTAATTGACCTTCTGCCAATCCAACAAAATTACCTACTGTTCCTGGAGTTAAATCGTGTGTTAATTTCACTAAAATCGTACCCTTTGCTGTATTAAATTTAGCGTATATACCATTTTCCATTATTTGTATTTTTTTATTTTGTGCAAATTTAAAATAATATTGCAGAATAATAGAATAATTGTAGTTTTGAATAGAATTAAAATAAAAAGTATGAATTCCATTTATGATAAAGTCTCTAACGATACTATAATTGTTAGAATTAATAAACTTTCTGTCGAAAGCAAACCACTTTGGGGAAAAATGAATGCAGCTCAAATGTGCAAGCATTGCTCGATTGCTACAGATATTGCTTTTGGAAAAGGCGAACTCAAAGTAAACTTTTTAATGCGATTATTTGGTAAGCTGCTTAAGAAAAAAGTGTTTTATGGTGGTGATATGGGTAAAAATAGTCCGACAGCAAAAGAATTTATTGTTTCCGAATCTTTAGATCTAGAAAAAACAAAAGCAGAATTTATAGAACGTTTCAGCCGATTTGCAAATGAAGGAACTGCTGCCATAAAGACTATGAATCATCCGTTTTGGGGAAAAATGACTTATGAAGATTGGGACGCTTTACTTTGGAAACACACCAATCATCATTTAGAACAGTTTGGAGTTTAAATCCCCTCAAAGTCTAAAGATGAAAGAAAAAGTAAATTACCTAGAAATCAACAAGCAAACTTGGAATAAAAAAACAGAAATCCATATCAATTCTGAATTCTATGATATAGAAAGTTTTTTCAACGGAAAATCAACTTTAAACTCAATAGAATTGGAACTCTTAGGAGATGTTGCTAACAAAAAAATTCTGCATTTACAATGTCACTTTGGGCAAGACAGTATGAATTTATCGCGAATGGGAGCTTATGTAACTGGAATTGATTTATCAGATACTGCCATTGAGAAAGCGAGAGAATTTGCAACTAAATTAAATTTGAACACCAAATTTGTATGTTGTGAGGTGTATGATACTCCAAACCAAATTCAGGAAAAATTTGATATTGTTTTTACGAGTTATGGAACAATTGGATGGTTACCAGATTTAGACCAATGGGCAAAAGTAATTTCGCATTTTTTAAAACCAAATGGAACGTTTATTATGGCTGATTTTCATCCTGTTGTCTGGATGTATGATTCAAATTTTGAAAAAGTATTTTATAATTATTTCAATGTGGAACCAATTATCGAAAATGAATCGGGTACCTATGCCGATAGAAATTCAGAAATTGAAACAAC
>CAISUR010000413.1 GCA_903888655.1 uncultured Bacteroidota bacterium
ATGAATTTTGATAGGAACCACAAGAAGTTACAATCAAAGCAAAAAATCCAAGTAGCGAATAAATGGATATTTTTTTTGTGAAAAAAGAATTTGTTTTCATATCTATAGCATTTTTATTGTTGGACAATACAAAAATAGTTAGTTTTGTCGGATTATTTAGTTAAAATTAGTTAAACAATTTTTGTGCCAAACAATTTATTATGAGTAAGAACTTAACAAAGAGAGAAGAAGACTATTCGAAGTGGTATAATGAGCTTGTAGTCAAAGCTGATTTAGCAGAAAACTCTGGGGTTAGAGGCTGTATGGTTATTAAACCTTATGGTTATGCAATCTGGGAAAAGATGCAAGCGGAATTAGATAGAATGTTTAAAGAAACAGGACATAGCAACGCCTATTTCCCTTTATTTGTTCCCAAAAGTATGTTTGAGGCAGAAGAAAAAAATGCAGAAGGTTTTGCTAAGGAATGTGCTATCGTAACACACTATCGATTAAAAAACGATCCTGATAAACCAGGGAAGTTGATGGTTGATCCTAATGCAAAGCTGGAAGAAGAATTAATTGTTCGACCAACAAGTGAAGCAATTATTTGGAGTACCTATAAAAACTGGGTTCAATCTTATAGAGATTTACCTTTGTTGATTAATCAATGGGCAAATGTAGTTCGTTGGGAAATGAGAACTCGTTTATTTCTGAGAACTGCCGAATTTTTATGGCAAGAAGGACATACAGCTCACGCAACTAAAGTTGAAGCCATTGAAGAATCTGAAAAAATGATGAATGTATATGCTGATTTTGTGGAAAATTTTATGGCAATTCCTGTGGTAAGAGGATTAAAGACAGAAACAGAACGATTTGCTGGTGCTGAAGAAACGTATTGTATCGAAGCATTGATGCAAGATGGTAAGGCGCTTCAAGCTGGAACTTCTCATTTTTTAGGACAAAATTTTGCAAAAGCATTTGACGTAAAATTTGCAAATGCTGAAGGAAAGCAAGAATATGTTTGGGGAACTTCTTGGGGTGTATCTACACGTTTAATGGGAGCTTTGGTAATGACACATTCTGATGACAACGGATTGGTATTGCCTCCTAATTTAGCTCCAATTCAAGTAGTCATTGTTCCGATATTTAAAACTGATGAAGAATTGGAAAAAATTTCAGAAGTTGTTGAAGGTTTGGTTTCTCGTTTTAAAAAACTTAAAATTTCTGTTAAATTTGATAATAGAACAACTCAAAAACCAGGATTTAAATTCGCGGAATGGGAATTAAAAGGAGTACCTGTTAGAATTGCCGTTGGTCCAAAAGATATAGAGAACGGTACGTTTGAAGTGGCTAGAAGAGATACTTTGTCAAAAGAGCTTATTTCAAAAGAAGTAATTGTAGAACATATTTATGATTTATTAGAAACAATTCAAAATGATTTATTTAATAAAGCCCTAAATTATAGAGATACACATATTACAGAGGTAAATAATTTTGATGAATTTAAAGATATTTTAGAAAATAAAGCCGGATTTGTTTCTGCACATTGGGACGGTACACCCGAAACGGAAGAAAAAATAAAAGATTTGACCAAAGCTACTATTCGTTGCATTCCTTTAGATAGAGTAGAAGAGGAGGGTAAATGTATCTTAACTGGAACCAAATCAGTAGGTAGGGTTTTATTTGCAAAAGCATATTAAAAAATTATTAAAAAAAGTGCTCGCTACTATTGCGTGAATTAAAAATAGTTGTATTTTTGCACTCGCATTACAAAATAATGTAATGGCCCGTTCGTCTATCGGTTAGGACGCCAGGTTTTCATCCTGGTAAGAGGGGTTCGATTCCCCTACGGGCTACAAGTTCA
>CAISUR010000414.1 GCA_903888655.1 uncultured Bacteroidota bacterium
ATGTTCAGGTAAATTGTCATAGAAATCTGCTTCCTCATTAAAAGAAATTTTAGCTTTTATGGAATTAGCGATTTCCAAAAACATTTTTCGGTAACTTTCGTCAGCTTCTATAACTATTTTCATAATTATTTATTTTTACAAATATACATTTTTTTTATACGCAACTAAATACACTTTTATTACTTTTACACCTTATATTAATACTCAATGACAGATTCTTTATATATAATTATCGCTTTCATCATTGCATTATCCATTGGAATTTTTATTGGAAAAATGCTGTTTTCAGCGAAATCACAATCCGAAAAAGCGTCTTTGGAAGAAAAAGCTAATGGATTAATATCGCAAATCGATCAATTGAAAGAACAATTTCAAAATGAACGAAATCAATTTGAAAAACAATTAGCACTTTCTAATTCAGAAAAAGAAACCATTCGTTCAGATAAAGAATCACTAGCCATTCAACTATCCAAAAAAGAAACCGATTTTGACAATCTATGGGAACGAAATAAAGAACAAAAACAAGAAGTGGAGCAACTTCAAGAGAAATTTACTAAAGAATTTGAAAATTTAGCTAACAAAATACTAGAAGAGAAAACAACGAAATTCACCGAACAGAATAAAGAAAATCTTAAAAATATTCTGTCACCATTGCAAGATAAAATACAACTTTTTGAAAAGAAAGTAGAAGACACTCACAAAGAAAGCATTGATTATCATGCCGCACTGCGCCAGCAAATTTTGGGTTTGCGTGAAATGAATGAGCAAATGAGCAAAGAAACCATCAATTTAACGAAAGCTTTAAAAGGTGACAGTAAAATGCAAGGAAATTGGGGAGAATTGGTTTTGGAACGTGTGTTAGAAAAATCAGGATTAGAGAAAGATCGAGAATATTTTGTACAACAAAGTTTTGTAACCGAAGAAGGAAATCGAGTTTTCCCCGATGTGGTAATCAACTTACCTGATGGAAAGAAAATGATTGTCGACTCTAAAGTAACTTTAACGGCTTATGAACGCTATATTAATGAAGAAGATGATATTGTAAAATCGCAACATCTAAAAGAACACGTCATTTCAATCAACCGCCATGTAGAACAATTGGGAAACAAAAATTATCAGGATTTATACCAAATGGAAAGCCCTGATTTTGTATTATTATTTATTCCTATAGAATCCGCTTTTGCTATAGCGTTGAACGAAGATACAAGCTTGTATAACAAAGCATTTGAAAAGAACATCGTTATCGTAACGCCGTCTACATTATTAGCAACTTTGCGCACCATAGATAGCATGTGGACCAACCAGAAACAACAAGAAAATGCATTGGAAATTGCTCGACAAGCGGGAGCCTTATATGACAAATTTGAGGGTCTAGTTGCTGATTTATTGAAAATTGGTAAAAAGATGGACGAAGCCAAAATAGAATATCAAGGAGCAATGAACAAATTGGTAGACGGCAAAGGAAACCTGATAACTAGTGTTGAAAAATTGAAAAAAATGGGCGCCAAAGCCAAAAAATCACTTCCAGAAAATATAATCACAAGAGCTGAAAAAGATGAGTGAATTTAAAACTGTTAAATCATCAAGAGTAACCATTTCGCAATTAATGCTGCCCTCTCACACGAACTTTAGTGGCAAAATTCACGGAGGTTATTTACTTTCCTTGTTAGATCAAATTGCTTTTGCCTGTGCTTCTAAATATTCGGGGAATTATTGTGTAACGGCATCGGTAGACACTGTGAATTTTTTGGCTCCTATTGAAGTTGGCGAATTAGTAACGCTTAAAGCGAGCGTCAATTATGTTGGGAATAGTTCCATGATTGTTGGTATTCGAGTAGAAGCCGAAAACATTCAAACAGGAAAAATAAAACATTGTAATTCTTCTTATTTTACGATGGTAGCCAAAGATGAAGAAGGCAAAAACACCAAAGTTCCAGGATTAATTCTATCCAATTATGAAGAAATCAGAAGATTTTATAATTGTGTAAAACAAGTGGCGATTAAAAAAGAGCAAAACTTACATGAAGAAATTTTTGATTATAAATCGAAAGAGGCTATTTCAGGATTATCAAACTATAATGTAAAAATGGAATTAAACTAAATTATAAGGCTACTCTTTCAAAAAGGTTCAATTTATCAATATGTAATAACGTTTTATTATTATCGGAGCTTCTGGTAAACATGGGTAA
>CAISUR010000415.1 GCA_903888655.1 uncultured Bacteroidota bacterium
AAACAATTTGTTGGCTATCATTTTACTGCTATATCCCTCTGCCATCAGTTTCAAAATCCTTTTCTCCGAGTCTGTCACCGTTACATTTTCGCCTGCAACTAAATCAATTGGCAGCTTCACTATTTCTTCCACATTGTTACTGTCTATTATGTAGCTTTTGCCATTAACCTTCGATTTAAAATGTGTTATATCCGAAACAATTACCAAAAAACTCTGTGGTTTTCCCTTTAGGTTGAACAAAATGGGTACTCCCTGAATATGGAGCAAAACCTCAATGCCGTTTTTGCAACTAAACCCTAGCGACCTATTTAGTTTTAACGAAGCCCTCTTCTCTTCTGGCTGACCAAACAAATATTCTAGATAATAATCACAGCTTTTCAGCAAATCCCTACTTTCCCTTTTGTTGCAATGCTCTAGCAACAACTCACATTTTCCACCAATATAACCCGAAGGCTCAAAGCCCGTAACCTGTTTAAATGCCCCTCCTATGCTTTCTATTTTGCGACTATTTGAATTTATAACAACAGCGAAAAATATGTTCGCACAGTTAAAGGTTGATAAATAAGATACTAAGTCAAAGTGTTTGTTTTTCAAATTTATTTAGGTTAAAAAAGGGTGACTTAGAAAATTAAACAATTAACAATTCCCTTCATTCAAAAGAAAATGCATTTTATAATAAAACCATCAATCCAATAGTATGAAGTAATATCAGGCTTGTTTCTTACGTAGTACAAAATGCATTTTCGCAAGAGGTGTCACTCCCCTAAAAAGACATACTTTGGACTTCTTACAAAAGTAGAAGTAAACGGTTTAGATGTTATAGCCCTTTATAGTCATTTTATAAGAAATTTTATTATGTTTTGGCAAAAAGGAGGCAAAAAAGGGGAAAAGGAGGGGAAAATTGGTAAATGATAATTGAAAATTGACATAAAAAAGCCTTTGAAGTTTTGCACTTCAGGGAACTTTTTGATTTATGAGTGATGAGTTAAATTAGATTATCGCAGTTTGCCACAGTCAAAATACCCTTTGCTGAACACTTGAGCAACGTTGCTGAACACTTGAGCAACGTTGCTCAAATGTTCAGTAAAGTCTTATTAACTCAAGTAAACAACCGTTTTTAGCGATTAAACGAACTTTTTTGAAAGAAAAAAGAGATGGGTAATAATTTGAAATACTCTCTCTGTTATTGTCCCTTTGTTTATTTATGCGAAAAAATTAAAACCACTGCTGCCGATAGAACCCATACACCCAACAAACAGTATAAAGCAATGGCAAGTGGGTTGTTGAAGCGTTTCATTTTTTGCCAATTTGCAATGTCCTTATCCCTTACGGCATAATATTTATAATTGAAAAAGTAGGCAAATAAATTCTTAAAGGCATATTGGGGCTTTGAAGGTTTGTAACCTAGCAAGACCATCAATTTTAGAAGCATTACCAACAATAACGGGTAAATGCCGTAAAGGAAGATGGAATTAATTAAAGTATCTAACATCATATTTGTGGGGTTTGTTGTCTATTTTAAATTAAATCTTAAAACAATCGTTAGGTTGAATGCGCAATTTACATCTCTAATATTTTATCGAGTTGTTAAAAAAAGCTAAATGTGCTGTGAAATTCAGTTAACAATCATATTTCTACTATTTTCAAAACATGTTCTTTTGTAAAAAGAAATAGTTTTGTTTGGTTTATCCTTCATTGGTAAAAACAATGGGCAAGCTGACCACCATTTCTGTTCCTTCGTCTTCTTTACTATGGCAAACAATTGTTCCGCTGTGCATTTCTACAAACCTTTTTACAAGGCTCAACCCAAGGCCAGTGCCTTCTATCTTGCCAACATTGCTTGCCCTGTAAAAATTAGAAAAAAGATTTTTTAACTCTTCTTGCGGAATGCCTATACCAAAATCTTTTACAGATACCACACATTGATTCTCATAAAAGTTGATAGTAACAACCGGGGATGGTCGCCTCTCCGAGTATTTGTAGGCATTTGAAAGCAGGTTTCTAAAAATAAGAGCTAGGTATTTTCTATCCCCCTGCACACTCTGAGGGGTTCCAATCACCCTGATTGAAGCTTTCATTTCTTTTTTGTTTTTAAAAGATAGCCTCTCGTTTATATCTGTGATGATAGATTGGATTGATTGGCTCCTGAACCGAAGATTTAAATTGCCACTTTCCAGTTCTTCCAAAACAAGTACTTCGTCAATCATTTCTGATAGCCCATCCACTTCTGTATTTATGCAATCCACATCTTTTGTTAGTTGCTCCACATCAATTTGGTTATCTTCAGTTCCCACTTTTATCATTTCGCACAAAGCTTTTATGATAGATAATGGTGTTTTGAACTCGTGCGATACAAACTGCAAGAAGCCCGTTTTCAGACGGTTTAGTTTCTTTTCATCCTCTAGTGCAGCAAGTATTTTTTTTTCTTCCTCCTTTTTTTTATCAACAACCTTGCAAACGGTTACTCCGGCCATGGAACCTGTAAAGCTGTCGTCAAATATCTTTCCCGTCAGTTCCAACCATGTATAAGTTCCTTCCTTTTTTCTAAAACGAAGTTGTACACTCTCGCCTACCTCAACATTGCCCTTAATGTTTGCCTCCCTATATTTCCATATTTTTTCAATGTCATCGGGGTGATAAAAATCGAAAGAACTTTTTCCAACCAGCTCCTGTGGCTCATAGCCAGCTATCTCTTTTATGGATGGGGACACATAAATATAATTGGTGTCTTTATCGTGCATGCAAACCAAATCCCTAACATGGATAGATAATAGTTCGCGGATAGTTTGGTTTCTTTTCTGTGTTGTTATATTTTTTGACATCCCTGTGAACCCAATTATTTCATGAGTCTTGGAATAGATGGGAAAACTTGTGGTATTCAGCCAAACAATTTCTCCATTTTTTGCTACAACCCGCACATCTATATTATACGACAAAGCCGTACCATCAACTAGTGTTTGCCTTGCGGCTTTAGCTTTTTCAACATCGGCTGGAAAAAAAAAGTAATTGCCATCTTTTGCAAATGTCTCCTCTTTGCTGTAACCCAATACCCTTGTCCAAGCATCATTTATCTCTAACAACTTTCCTTGAAGGTCTATATTGTAAATAATATCTGGCGTGTGTTTCAAAAGGAGTTTATGTCTTTTTTCTCCTTCTTCTGCTTTAAGAAAAATTTCTTTTTCTTGCGAAATATCTTGAGCAAGAAAGGCTACCTTATCAATCTCACTTTTTCTGTTGTACAAAGGAGACATTTGCACACGAACCCACATTTCAGTTCTGTCTTTTTTATAAACTAAATAAGTGGATTCAACCGAACAACCATTCTTTACACTTTCCAAAGCCTGAGGAATCATACTGAAGTCAGTTTTGAGGTCAACTAACAACTCGAATATTTTCTTGCCTTTAACTTCGCCAAACGAAAAGCCAAATTGATCTTCGGCTCTTTCATTCATCCAAATAATTTCTCTATTCAGATTGATGATAGCCAACGCACGGTTAGAATGCTTTACAATCTGATCTGCTGTATGATAGGCATCCTTTATACTTTCAAGTTCCTTAGATGCTTTTTCATATTTGTTAAGAAGTTCCTTGTAAGCCTCTTCGTAGTTCATTAAATAAAATTGATCGTTATATTTTATTATGGCTGAGGTGTAGCGTATCCTTCTTTTCTTTGTTTTTCGGTGGGTGTGCAATTAAATCTTTTCCTGAAACATTTTGAAAAATAAGCGACAGAACTAAAACCAAGCACACTAGCCACTTCTTTAATGGGTAACCACTTATTGGTTGTTAACATCAACTTTGCTTTTTCTAGTTTTCTAAACATTAGGTAGTTGTTGGTAGTAACACCATATTCTCTTCTTATAATACGTCCAAGCTTACTTTGGCTAACGCCTAATTCCTTTGCCAATTCTGTTATTTTCAGCTCCTCTTTTGTTGCAATGGCTTCATCCGTCATTTTATTGAGCTTCTCTATTATATATTGTTTATTGTCGGGGCTTGTTTTTAAAGGAATCAACATCTCGTTCTGATATTTTTGTTTTATTTTCTCACAAAGCATCAGTAGGTTTTTTATCCTAAACTGAAGGTGCTTTAGTTCAAAAGGTTTTACCAAGTAATCGTTGGCTCCATATTGTAGCCCATCAGATATAATATCATTTGATGAAATAGCCGATATAATCAAAACGGGTATGTATGAAAGGTTAATATCCTTCTTGATGGTTTGCAAAAACTCTAACCCGCTTACCTTTCCAGCAAGGTTTATATCAAGTACAATTACATCTGGTTTAAAGTCATAGCATATCTCCACTCCATTGTCTGCAGAATCGGAGGTATTGATATAATACTCGCCAATTAATGCCCTTTTAATTAATTCAGTGTATACATCTGAATCTTCAAAAATTAGTAACCTGCTGTTTTTCGGATTTCCAGCTATTGTCCGTTTATCATTGTAACTTTCCATAAGTTTTAAAATAAAATGTGACGTTTATAATATAATGGGGATAATACCTAACATTAAAGATATTTCCAGATACGAAGTAATAGATTAAAAAAAATAAATCTTTTTAATTGAATATAATTTATTGCACTTTGACGAATATATAATACTTGTGCGCTTAAAAATTAAAAATATTATACGAAATTTTGATATTCATATTGTTATTAATAATAGTTGCTGAATATTAGAAACATATTACTTGAAATACTAAATGCTTTGCCCAATTAAATCATAAACTAGAACATGAAATAAGTATGCAAAGGTAAAGCTAAGAAATTGATTTGTACACCCTTTAAATGGGGGGCATTAGGACAAAAATGATTTTAACTATACATCTAGAGTTGATTTGACGAGTATGCCTTTTAATCCTAAATTTTACTCAAATAATTCATAACTTCTTGGTGAAAATTTCATTTGGAAAGTTGACTTTCACAAAAAACGTAGTATTAAAATGATGAGTATAAACCGAATTGCCAATTTTAAAAATGAAACAGGCCATTGAAATGGCCTGAGTTAACAACCCTTAAAAATTTCAAAAAAATGAAACTTCAACTTTAGTATCAAGGTGTGATACAATATTGCAGAAAATTGTTAATTAGAAATCAAAATAAAAGAAATATTTGAAGAATAATAAACAC
>CAISUR010000416.1 GCA_903888655.1 uncultured Bacteroidota bacterium
ATTTTACAATTACTTAACATTTATAAAAAATAGTTATTGTTTTTATAAAGTATTTTTGCATTTCTTTTTAGATTTAAATCATATCTAATTAAATATTATATTTGTACACAAAAAAAACAATGACATGAAAATAAAATTACCAACAATGAAATTAAGTGTTGTTTTTATTTTTTTTACCTATTATATAATAGGTACAAGTTCAGTATATGCACAAACATCAATTGCATTATGGACGTATGATTCCGTTCAAGGGACAATAGCCAATCCAACTCCTAATTCAACACTTACGAGTGGTTCTTCATCTGTTGTTAATATTGCTCCACCGACAGCAACTGCCCAAGGATTGTCTTCAACTAACGGATGTGGTTCTAGTAATTCAGGAAATGCTTGGCAACATTTGAATTTTGACCCAGGAAGTACTAATGAAACTAATGGAGTACGATATAATGTAAGCACTTCTAATTTTCAAAATATTTTTGTTTATTGGGATCAACGATTTTCCAATGCTTCTCCCAACACCGTTCGACTTCAATATACCACTGATGGATCTACTTGGACAAATTTTACAATGACTGGATCTAATACTATTACTTGTGCAGGGACCATTAACGCAAATGGTTGCTTTGAAACCGATACCGGTGATAAATTTAGAAGAATAAAAGTTAATTTATCATCCATAACTGCTGCTAATAATAATCCAAATTTTGGAGTTCGTTTTCTAGCATCAACTTATCGTGCAACTGGTCAATATAGACAAAGTACCACACCAGCAAGTGTTGCAACTAATGGGGGAACATGGAGATTTGATAATGTTAATGTATTAGGGACTCCAACCGCTACAGGAGCCACAATTTCTGGAAGTGCTACTATTTGTTCAGGAAGTTCTACAAATATTAGTGTTACCATTTTGGGTGGAACTTCTCCGTATCAAGTGGTTTATTTTAATGGGACTTCGAACGTTACTGTTAATAATTACACTTCAGGTTCTAATATTTCGGTTTCTCCAACAACCACGACAACGTATACTTTGGTATCCGTTACAAGTAGTAACGGGTCAGGAGCAGCATTAACTCCTTTATCGGGTGCTGCGGTAATTACAGTTCCAACGTTTAGCCCAACCATCACTTCATCTGCGACAGCATCTAGTTGTGCTCAATCGCCTATTACAATTACAACAGATGCTGGAATGGATAGTTATTCCTGGACAGTTACTGGAGGTACTTATTCAACCTCTAGCACATTAACTGGGGCTTCAGCAATCGAAACGATAACAATCATACCCACGTTAGCAAGTGGTACTGCTAATTACAATACAAGTGTTACGTATACTTCAGGAGGTTGTTCTATAACTATTGGTACAGCTACCACAGTTTATGCGCTACCATCGACACCTACTTTTACTTCGCCTCCTTCTGGTAAATATTGTATTGGAGCAACAGTTACTTATACTACAACAGTTGGTCAATCAAATTACACTTGGAATTTTTATAATGGAACTACTAGTGCAGCCCCAGTAGCTGTTTTAGGAACAGATTATACAGTTACGTTTGGAACAAGTAATGCCGCTACGGTAACTTGGTTGACGGCAGGTTCTAAATCTGTTACCGCTAATTACAGCAGTCAGTTAACCCCTAATTGTCAGGCTGCAACTCCAGCATCAAATACGATTACGGTTTTAACATTACCAACAGTAATCTTATCATCATATGCAGGGCAAACTATTTGTTCAACAGGATCTTTTACGCAACTTACAGCAACAATTACAGGTAGCGATCCTGGGGCTACACTTTTTGATTATACATGGAAAAGAGTAAATGGAGTTACTCCAACTGTTACGTCTACCAATGCCAATACAGCTTTAACTTCTGTTTCATTTACTCCTGCTAATGCTCAAACAGCCTCTACTGGATATATAGTAACCGTTACGTACACTGGCTCAAATCCTAGTTGTCAAGTTAATTCAGCAAGTACGGGTCCCTTTATAGTAAATCCAGCTGGTAATGGTGGTGTTGTAAATTATTTAGGTGCTAATCCAATCTGTGGTAATACATCACCAACAGCAAATATAACACTATCAGGGAGCAACGCCATTGCTCCTCAGAGCTCTAGCATCCAATGGCAATACTACATTGCTCCCTCTGGGCCATGGACAAATATTCCTGGTTCTGCAGGTACTACTACATTGACTCCATCACAAATTGGAAACTTAACTGCAAATACTACTATACGTGCTGTAGTAACAAATGGTGTTTGTCCTTCGGTCAATAGTGTTGTTAAAGTTATAAATGTTACACAAGCTCCCATTGCAGGTACTGTTTCTTCCGATCAATCTATATGTTCTGGTAATCCTAATGATTTGACGACAACCGGAAGTTTTGGTACGCTTCAATGGCAATCTTCCACCACATCTTCTTCTTCTGGTTTTTCAGATATTACAGGACAAACAAATGCTACTTTATTAGGGACCACAATTGGAGCGATAACTATAACTACCTATTATAGAGTAATAGCAACCAACGGAACTTGCACATCAACGAGCAGTCCAATTACGATTACTTATGGAGTAGGTTCTGTCGGCGGTTCAATTTCAGGTAGTACAACCATTTGTTCTACCACTAATTTACCTACACTCACATTATCAGGACAATCGGGTTCTATTATAAAATGGCAAAATTCTACCGCGAGTGATTTTTCTTCTAATGTGAATGATATCTTAAATACGTCAACTTCGTATACTGTACCAACCCTAACAGGTAATACCTATTATAGGGCAGTAATTCAAAGTGGTTCTTGTTCTATAGCCTATTCTTCTATTGCATCAGTATTATTAACAGCTACTACATGGAATGGTAGTTGGTCTAATGGTCTACCCAATAGCACCACTGCAGCGATTTTTGCCTCAGATTTTACATCAACAGGAGATATACAAACATGTTCGGTACAAGTGCTTTCGGGAGTTAGTGTAAGAATTTTAAATGGGCATACATTAATGGTACAAAATGAAGTGATTGTTGATGCTTCAGCAATACCAGGCACATTGACTTTTGACAGTGGTTCAAGTTTAGTGCAGGTTAATTCAGCTGGGGTAGTTAATTCTGGAAATATTGTTTATAAAAGAGATGTAAGCGGATTGAATGGATTTGATTACGTGTATTGGTCATCACCAGTTGCAAATCAATCACTAAATAGTTTATATAATAGTCCTTCAATGGGTTATAAATATTATTGGGATACCATCGTCGCTAATTCAAATGGAGCGTCAGGGAATACTAGTCAAGGAAATTGGGCGTTAGCTTCTGGTAATATGAGTATTGGTAAAGGCTATATAATAAGAGGATCATCTTCATATGGTTGGACTGGTAGTTTGACAAGTATGTTTACCGGTGTTCCCAATAATGGAACTATCCCTGTTCCAATTGCTAGAGGAAATTATCAAGGGGCAACTTACACTGGACTTAATGGAAAGTCTATTACAAACATAGATGATAATATGAATTTGATTGGAAATCCATATCCATCTGCGGTAAATGCAATAAGCTTTTTAAACAGTAATTCTAATATTTTAGGTTATATAAGTTTATGGACTCATAGTAATGCACCATCATCTTCTGCAACTAATCCATTTTATAATTCATATACTTATAATTACTATAATGATTATTTGACCTATAATAGCTCTGGAAGTTCATCTGGACCGGGAACTTTTAGTGGATATATTGCGGCAGGTCAAGGTTTCTTTGTGACTATGGTAGACGGTGCTCAAGATACTTTGCAATCCGTTACTTTTACTAATGGTATGAGAAATACAACTAATGCTAATAATCAGTTTTTTAAATCTGGTCAAGTCCTAACTTCTAATGGCGCTACTAGTCATAGGATATGGTTGGATTTAGTAGACGCAAATAGTAAATCAACAAGAACTTTAATTGCTTATTGTCAAGGGGCTTCTAATGCCATAGACAGAAATTATGATGCTCCAATTAAAGATGATACACCGAATGCTATATTTTCATTAATCGATAGTAATAGCCAGATCATTCAAGGTCGAGCATTGCCTTTTGATGATAATGATCAAGTGGCAATTGGTTATAATGCTCAAACTGCGGGTAATTATTCAATTGCTATTGCTGCCGTTGATGGGCTTTTTGAACAAGGACAATCTATTTACTTGGAGGATAAATTATTACATATTATTTTTAATTTAAGAGAAGCACCTTGTGTTTTTTCTTCTGCGCAAGGGACTTTTAATGATCGATTTGTTTTGCGATATACAAATCCATCACTTTCAAATACAAATTTTTCAGAAGGATCTTCTTCTTTTGTAGTTTTCAAATTACAAGACTTAATTCATATTAAATCAGATAAATCGATGCTTAGTGAAGTGGTAGTTTATGATATTCAAGGTAGAATCATCAATAATTATAAAAATTTAAATACTTCAGAATATCAATTTACTGCCCCAACAGAGCAACAAGTTTTAGTTCTAAAAATAATAACGACAGATAATTTGTCTTTTTACAAGAAAATTTCAAATTAAAATAGTGACTTCGGGTTTTTAAAAAATCTTCTTACATTTTTTGTAAGGAGATTTTTTTTTGTTACAAAAAAATAAATATTTTATCGATAAAAAACAAAAAAAAGCGATGAATTACTGCTTAATTATTTGTTAACATAATGGTAACTTTCAATTTTATATTAATCTTGAAAGACGTTATATTTTTACCGCTTCTAATCAAAAATTTTTTATTAATGAAATCAATTTTACAAACATTGTTTAGTACATTGTCCCGTAGCTTTTCAAAAGCATTATCGACAAGTTCTAAAAACAGTTTGAGTGAATACTCAACCTTGTTTGAAAAAAGTGGCAACAACGACTTCTTAGTCGCTTACCTTTCCACTTTGATGTATTCCATTTTTGGATTTATCCAAAAGAACACTGCTTCGCTCTTCGGATTGATGAAGCTTAGTCAAAGCCACCGCTTTAAAGTAAATGCCCTCGGAGTATTGACTTTAGTGCTGTTCTTTGGAGCTAATGAAATGAAAGGGCAGAACTTAACACAATCGAACTTTACAGGTGTTATTGTTCCTCAATACATGGGATCTGGAAACACGACTAGATTACCAATAATGTTTAGAGCAACAGTTTCTGGGCTAACTGCAAGTACATCTTATAGATACTATACCCAAGCAGCATTAAGCTCTGTTTTTGGTACTGCTGGTTCAGGTGCTGGTAACCCATTATTGATTAATTCTGCAGGTACTA
This sequence comes from uncultured Bacteroidota bacterium, assembly GCA_903888655.1. Classification (GTDB taxonomy): domain Bacteria; phylum Bacteroidota; class Bacteroidia; order Flavobacteriales; family Flavobacteriaceae; genus Flavobacterium. The sequence continues at coordinate 5,264 of CAISUR010000416.1, forward strand.
CATATACATATTCAACTGGTCCAAGTTTATCTACAACTGGAAATTATGATACATTTACAACCGACGCATCAGGTAATTATACGGGATGGTTTGGTTTTGTTTATACAAGTAATGCAACTTTTACAGCAGGAAATGTAGTTTACCCAACATTAACACTTAATGCAGGTGGTACAGGTACGACCGTAAATAAAAGATTGGCATTAGATTTAGGAATTACTGTTTTAGCTTTCGGGGGTGCAGGTTCTACAAATGGAACTTTTATTCAAGGAGCATCAAGTAGTGCTACTGCAAAAAATTTAGTTGCTATTTATGATAATACTGCTGGTACAGGAAGACCATTGGGTGTTTGTCCAGTAGAAAGTACAAGTGCTACTATTGCAAGTGTTATTACTGGTTACAGTACAACTGGTGGTGCTTGGAATACTATTACTCCAAATACTAATTCAAATGGAGTTAGAAGAATTGAACAAAGAAGTGTTACATCAAATAGTATTGTTGGTTGTGCTACAAGTTCAAATGGTACATGGACAACAGGATCTATTAATACTGTAAACCCAACAGGTGGTACAACTGCTATTGCAATAAGTAGTACAGATGCTCCTTTATCATCGTGTAGTTCTGGTCCAGCTATTACAGCTTCAGCAACCTTAACTGCTTTTACTACTACTTATGGTACAGCATCAGCAGCACAATCGTTTTCAGTTTCTGGTTCAGGATTAACTGCTAGCATAACTGCTACTGCTCCAACAGGATTTGAAGTTTCTGTTGACGGAACAACTTATGGTACTACAGCTACTTTTACTCAATCAGGAGGTTCTGTTACTGGAACATTATATGTTCGTTTAGCTGCTAGTACTGCAGTTGGTACATATTCTGGTAATATAGTTTTAACTAGTACTGGAGCTAACACGGTAAATATAGCTATCTCTTCAGGTACTGTTTCAGCTAAAGCTCCAACAATCGGGACGCTTAGCAATATTATCAAAAACTATGGTGATGTACCATTCTCAATAACAGCTCCAACTTCTAATAGTGCTGGCGCTTTTACATACACAAGTAGCAATACTACTGTTGCTACCATTAGTGGTTCTACTGTTACAATAGTTGGAGTAGGTGCAGCAACAATTACGGCTATCCAAGCTGCTAATGGAAACTATACTTCTGGAACTACCACAGCTACTTTAACAGTTAATGCGGTTGCTCCAACAATTGGTGCTTTAAGCAATATTACCAAGAACTATGGTGATGTACCATTCTCAATAACAGCTCCAACTTCTAATAGTGCAGGCGCTTTTACATACACAAG
>CAISUR010000417.1 GCA_903888655.1 uncultured Bacteroidota bacterium
ATAATTTGTGAATAAATATAGATAGTACGTGTTATATTTATTCAGACAATGGGAAATATGTTGAATTGCTGCGATGATGCGTCTGATTCTCCGGCGGTAATATCCAACAATACTTTATGTCCAATGAATAATACGGACTATTTGAACAATGTTGAGTATGATGATACGGTTATTTTCGTATTTCCTATAAAATATGGAAAGGTAATTACACCGACTAAAAAGAAAAATGAGACAAAATTATCTTAAAAAATAAAATTATCGTCCATTTCTTTTTCTTATTGTGGTGTAAAGGCACCTTTTCAGGCGTTAGCACACTTGACAACCTCCACTTTCGTTTCGGTGGTTGATGCTATTCTTTCAAATTTGTATTCCCTACTATATTTCATAGGACGCTTTCCTGTTTTCTTATAGTAGTTGAATACATAACGGATATTCTTACATCCATTCTTATCACGATTTATACACCCTTTCCTGTTGTTTTCCATTTGATATGTTAGGATTGAGTGGATTTTTCTGTTTTCGCCTTTCTTATCAGGCAAATACATATTTTTACAAAGGTCTTTTGTTTCATAAGATAAACAAGATGTTCTAAACTCATCTATGTTATATACTTTGAAACGCTCCTTTAATTTTCGTTTTAATGATAAGTTAGGTGTGGAGATAAAGTTTCTCATTTGCTTTCCTATACTCCAATCTCCTATGATAATAGTATGGTCTTTGCTATACTTTTTCTCAATCATATTCAACATATTATCTTCACTTCGTTTCTTATTGATAAAAGCATACCACTTGTATTTACGAAATTGAATATTTTGATATAATGGAACTACTATATCATTTACTTCCATCTTTTTTGTGATATATTCTTTGAACTTATCAATATTACAACTTTTTGAATTGAAAGTATTGAGTGTTTGTTCGGGTTCTGTAATGTGGATTTTATCCTTGTAGTTTTTAAGCAACGATTGATATTTTAATCGTTTTGTTTGTTTGATACGCATACCATTTGTATAAGAACAAAACTTCCCTTTATCATCCATCATCGTAAATAACGAGCGTTTTCCAGGGTCAATAAAAATATGTTTTCCCTTTAACACTTCCATCGGCAATTCATCAATATACGGAAACTCTGGTAATTCTTCATTTGTTTCTGTTTTCATTGGTGAATTTTCCTTGCGTTGCTTTCGTAAAAGTTTCGTAAGTTCTTTTTGTTGTGCTTTCTTTGTTTCTTTTCTGTTTTCTTTTTCTTCTTTGGTAAGACCTTGTAATGCTTTTTTACCTTGTTTTTTCTTATCTTTCTTTTGCTGTTCTTCTTCCACATAATCCTTATGAAGAAATCGCAAAGAAGTCGCATATCCATCTGTAATAATAGTATAATCAAACTCGTAATTTTTTCGTGTTTGTTTCACATCCCATAAATAGTCCCAAATAAATTCCTTGTTTTCTTCCAGACAATTATTCAGGTTTCCAGAAGTCGCACTCATTATTTTTCCATCCTTTACAGGAAACTTACATATTTTCATTAGTTTTTCATCTCGTTTTGTATCTACAAATAATTCTACCATCGCCTTTGTATCTACCTGAATGTGTCGTGGAATAGCGTTTGTTTGGACTGGAAAAAACTGAAATGCTTTTGCTTCTAATGTTTCCAGTTCTAAACACATAAAAATCATATGTTTTAGATATTTGTATGGTTCGCAACATACATCATAATAATAACTTGTATCATACTCTTTGGGAACTATTTTATATCTGGTTTCATTTACCCAATTATGGTATTTTTCATCACATAACAAAGTATTATTCAAAATATCATTTTTTACCATACGAAGTTCTTTGAATAGTTGTTTTTTGAATACTTTATTCGTAATTTCTTCCTTGTAAATTGCCTTAAAATAAGAGTTGATGAACCGATTTACATATTCAAAAAAGTGTATTTTAATGTTATTTGTAATAGATGTAAGCATAGTGGTAGCATAATAATCTAATATAGCAGATA
>CAISUR010000418.1 GCA_903888655.1 uncultured Bacteroidota bacterium
ATAAAATTAATGTAAATGGTGTTGTAAATCGTCCAGGAGGATTTTATTTGAAACAATTCATGCACTGCAAGCAAAAAGATGTCGATCGATTTATTAAAATTTTAGTGCCTCGGATGGAGCATTTCTTTGAGAAAAATAAGATTTTGGCTTCAGGGAAACCATTTATTATTTATCACAAATATGATAGAACAAATGATGATGTTGGTTTTTCAGTATGTATGCCAGTTAAGGATTCTATACATATTTCGCCAGGAAGTGATATTGAAAGTAGCGAGTTGCCAAAATACACCTCTTTAAAAACTACTTTGGTTGGTGATTATTCTCACACTCAAATCGCTTGGAAAAAAGCGTTCAATTATATTTTGGATCACAATTTAGAACGAAATAGATCTGGTCAAGTTATTGAAGTTTACGTAAAAGGAAGAAATGATAGCAAGAGTCCGTCAAAATGGATTACCGAGATTTATGTCCCTGTCTATCCTAAAGCAGCTATAAAACCTTTCAATAGAAAATCTACAGATTCTACATCAATATCTAAAACAAGTCCTCAAGAAGTGACTAATCCATAAAATACATAAAAAGCTAAAAAAAGATTAGATTAAACCTTTTTGAATATTTTTATTCCAATAGATAAATTTTCGCATTGCAAGAAGAAAAGGACTTCATAAAAGAACTGCTGAATCCAAAAACACAGAATATTGCGTTTCAAAAGCTTTTACGCGATTTTCAAAAACCTTTGTACAATCATATTCGTGCGATTGTTTTGAACCATGATGACGCCGACGATGTTTTGCAAAATACCTTTGTTAAGGTATTTCAGAATTTAAAAAACTTTAAAGGTGAAAGTAAACTTTTTTCTTGGATGTATCGAATTGCCACCAATGAAGCAATTACTTTTATCAATAAAAAAGCCAAGCGAAGTGGAACAACAAGCGAAGCAATGAAAACTAAACTTATTGAGAATTTGCAAGCCGATATTTATTTCGAAGGCGATGAAATTCAACTAAAATTACAAAAAGCTATTGCTCTATTACCCGAAAAACAACAATTGGTATTTAAAATGCGATATTATGAAGAAATAAAATATGAAAACATGTCGGAGATTTTAGGAACTTCAGTAGGAGCTTTAAAAGCTTCCTATCATCATGCGGTTAAGAAAATTGAAGATTTTATGAATGCTAATTAAACCTTTTAAAGGAAAAAACGTCCAAAGAATATGAAAACTTTCAAAATAGATACACACAAAAAAATAACCACTGGCTTTGCAATTCCAGATGATTATTTTGACAATTTTTCTGAAAAAGTAATGCAACAATTACCTAAAGAAGAATCAAAGATTATTACATTTTATGTTCAATACAAGCGTTGGATTTACGCTGCGGCCGCAGTTTTAGTTATTTCGTTATCTATACCTTTTGCTTATAAAACACTAAATACAGAAGAAGGAATTTCTACTTCAGAAGTAGAGAATTATTTAGTCCATCACACAACAATTTCTGATGACGATGTATTGAATTTATTGAATCAAGAGGATATTGAAAAGTTAAAAAAAATAAATTCCCCACTTGAGAAAGAAATGATTGAAGATGTACTTTCAAACAATACGGAGTTGGAACAATATATTACCAATGAAAACTAAACAAAATGAAAATTAATA
>CAISUR010000419.1 GCA_903888655.1 uncultured Bacteroidota bacterium
ATTTGGAGTCCCTTTTTCCAGTCCCTATTTTAATATTAATATTGCTTTTCTCTGGAAATAAAAAATCGTCGTTTTTGTAATTAATAAATTCAAAATTGGTAGTGTAGAATTTGTTTTTATAATTGCTCAACGAAGTAGTGCTAACATTTTTAATGTCACTAGATTCCGCAGATTGATAGCCTAAATATAAACGTGTATTGTAGTTGAAGTAATATCCAAAGTCAATAGCGGTTTGTGTGTTTTGATAAGTGCTGTCTTGCTTGAAAATATTCAATTGAGTTTTTAAGCCAATCGGACTTTTAAAAATATACGGAATTTCAACACCAAGATTAAACGTTTTTTGGTCTTTACCGTTGCTTTTCCAATAAAGTGCAATTTTTTCACCAGCGTTCAAAGCGTTATTCAAGGTTAGATCTAAATAACCATTAAAAATTACTTTATTGTTTTCATCATTTGAAAATCCTATAAAACCATCAAAGTTGTTGGCTTTGGCTTTTTCCAAATACACAAAAACTTTTGTAGAATCTTTTGTAAATAAAATTTCCGGATATTTGGTTTGCTTTACAAATCTATATTGAGCAATATCGCGATATAATTTATCTAAATTATCTTGATTGAAAACGCGCTTTTTGTACAAACGTTTCAAATTATTTTTGTGACCTTGAGGAAACTTTTCATAACCGTTAATTACAATATCATTTAGTTCTCGTTTTTTATCATAAGTGATGTGTAATGATGCCGAAACAAAATCTTTCTGTTTTTTTATGTTAACTAGTTTTACTTTCGCCATAGAAAAACCTTTAGCTTCCAATTTTTTTATCGTTAAATTCAAAAGCAATTCACTTTCCGAAAAAGGAAGTTTTATAGTGTCGTTTTCAATTTTATAAATACTCCAATTTTGTCCCTCATTATTTTTACCTATATATATATGTAAAAACTTTGTTTGATTACCAATGTTGTATGCATATAAAAAAGTGCTGTCATTTTGCTTTTTAGTTTCCAAAAGTTCTTGTTCTAGAAATCCAAGTTTCAGTAATTTTTCAGAAAATGATTTATTTTCATCTAGTATGCTTTTTGCATTTAAAAAAGAATTTTGATAATTAATAGAATCGATTGTTTTGTTTTGCTTCTCATTTTGTCCCGCAATTTTCAAATATAATTTTTTCTGTCCGTAGCTATTTAGACATAAAAATAATAAAATAAAAGCAAGTGATTTGTTCATGTATGCTGAATTTAATTCAGTTTTTAGGAGCGAATGGTTTGGTAATTATCGGTAGTGGCAATTCCTGCTGTACGTTATATTCGCTGAGAGCGAATGTCACTTCCATCAGGGCTAGGCAGCCAACCATTTCAATTTTTGTATTCGTTGTAAAAATAACGTAAAAAAATAGCATTTCATATAAAATATGTTTTGTTGAATAATTGTGTTGAAAATTAATTAATTATGATTTTTTTATTTAAAAATAATTATTACATTTGCAACCCCGTAAAAAGCGGGAATTTTATAAACAAGTAATTTTTAGTATTTAATTATGCCAACTATTCAACAATTAGTAAGAACAGGAAGAACTCAAATCACTAAGAAGAGTAAATCGGTTGCTTTAGATTCTTGTCCTCAACGAAGAGGTGTTTGTACGCGTGTTTACACTACTACTCCAAAAAAACCAAACTCTGCAATGCGTAAAGTAGCGCGTGTACGTTTGACTAATGGAAATGAAGTGAATGCTTACATCCCTGGAGAAGGACACAATCTACAAGAGCACTCGATAGTATTAGTGAGAGGCGGAAGAGTAAAAGATTTACCAGGAGTTAGATACCACATCGTTCGTGGTGCGCTTGATACCTCAGGTGTAGCAGGAAGAACGCAACGTAGATCTAAATATGGTGCAAAACGTCCAAAAGAGGCGAAAAAGTAATTTTTAAAACTCAAAAAGAAAAGACATGAGAAAAAGAGCAGCAAAGAAAAGACCTCTTTTGCCAGATCCAAGATTTAATGATCAATTGGTAACGCGTTTTGTAAACAACTTAATGTGGGATGGTAAAAAATCTACAGCTTTTAAAGTATTTTATGATGCTATTGACATCGTAGAAGCAAAGAAAAACAATGATGAAAAATCAGCATTAGAAGTATGGAAAGATGCTTTAACTAACGTTATGCCTCACGTAGAAGTACGTAGTCGTA
>CAISUR010000420.1 GCA_903888655.1 uncultured Bacteroidota bacterium
AAAAATGAAAAAAAAGAACAGCAAAAAGATGAAAATATTAGCGTTCAGACAATTAGTAATTTCCAAAGTATAAGTCAACAAGGAAAAGACACAATGATTTAGAACAAGAAAAGTTTGAATAGCAATTCTATTTACAATTCAAAATTTATTGAAATCAAAAATGTATTAGTAAACGGGCATAAAGTAATATTATTAAAAAATGAATTTGATGCAATATATGCTAAAAACGATTCAACAAAAACGATACTATGGGAATGTGGTAGCCCTTTTGAATTTCTAGATAAAGATTGGATGGTAAAAACTTATGGTAATGAAAATAAAGAAAAGGGAACGTTTGAAAATTTTAATGGCGAAATAACAACGATTTATCGGAAAAACATTGAATTCAGTACAAATAATCATATTGTATTATTTGATGTGGCATTCGCTGAAAACAATTCTTTTAAAATAATAAGTCATAATATTATATTAGACAAAAACACAACATTAGAACAATTTAAAAAAATATTTCCAAATACAGAAATTGAAAATTTGGAGAGTAAGAATGAAGTTAGGACTAGATTTTATCTGGCAAAAAATATGGATGATGCATTTTTGTTTTATTTTAAAAATGGAAATTTAGATTATTTTACTTTATGGTGGCTTTTGTGCTGAAAAAACTACCGCCAACAATTGTTCGATTTCCCGCCAGAACGCAAAGTCCAAAACCGTTAAAAAACTACACCACGATATTCAAAAACTCCATTCTCACACTTCCATCCTCGTCAATTCGTGTCAAATTAATTTCATGTAAGGTATTGACCAGTTCTGGATTCCAGGGAGTTTTTACTTTGACATAATTTTCAGTAAATCCGTGAATGTAACCTTCTTTATTTTCACTTTCAAATAAAACAGTTCTGTTAGTTCCAATTTGACTTTCATAAAATGCTCGACGCTTTTTTACCGACAAGCCTCGTAACATTTTACTGCGTTTATTTCGGATATTCATCGGAACAACATCAGGCATTTCGGCAGCTTCGGTATTGTCGCGCTCGGAATAGGTAAAAACGTGCAAATAGGAAATATCCATTTCATTAATGAAATTATACGTTTCTAAAAAAAGCTCATCGGTTTCTCCCGGAAAACCAACAATTACATCAACACCAATACAAGCATGTGGCATTACTTCTTTAATTCTAGCAACTCTTTCGGTATATACTTCGCGTAAATAGCGGCGTTTCATTTTTCCTAAAATAGCATTACTTCCCGATTGCAACGGTATATGAAAATGAGGCACAAAAGTTCTACTTTGAGCAACAAATTCGATGGTTTCATTTTTCAACAAATTAGGTTCAATAGAAGAAATTCTCAGACGTTCAATGCCATCAACTTCATCTAGAGCTTTAACTAAATCTAAAAAGGTATGTTCGTGCTTTTTATTTCCGAATTCGCCCTTGCCATAATCACCAATATTAACGCCTGTTAGAACAATTTCTTTGATGCCTTGTTTAGATATTTCGTATGCGTTTTTTAATACATTTTCCAATGCATCACTCCTTGAAATTCCTCTTGCTAATGGAATGGTGCAATAGGTGCATTTGTAATCACATCCATCTTGCACTTTTAAAAAAGCACGCGTTCGATCTCCGATAGAATAACTTCCGACATAAAAATCGGCTTCTTCAATTTCGCAAGAATGCACTTCACCTCTATCGTTCTTAGACAAATCATTAATATAATCGGTGATTTTGAATTTTTCGGTAGCACCAAGCACCAAGTCAACACCATCAACTGCGGCTAATTCTTCGGGCTTTAATTGTGCATAACAACCTACAGCAGCAACGAATGCCTTATCGTTGAGCTTCATGGCTTTTTTCACAATTTGTTTGAATTGTTTATCGGCATTTTCAGTAACCGAACACGTATTGATTACATAAATGTCGGCGATTTCTTCAAAATCAACTCTGTCAAATCCTTGGTTTTGAAAATCTCTTGCAATCGTAGAAGTTTCTGAAAAATTCAATTTGCATCCTAGAGTGTAGAATGCGACTTTCGTTTTGTTTTCCATAAGTAAACTCAATTTATGAAATCGTTGTCAAAAATTGAGAGTGTAAATTTAGGTAAAAAAATAAAATAGCCACAGATTCACAGATTAAAATAATTTTAAAAATCGGTGAATCTGTGGCTAAACTATTTAAAATTACTCTTTTCTATACTTTTTAGTTTCTTCAAAAACATGTTCTAAAATTCTTGCGTCTTCCTCTGTAAAAGCTATATTTCGACGTGCCATCACAATTTTTGCTGTTTGAAAAGCTTTACTTGTTAAATACGTTGTAAAACCCGAGGCGCCTCCCCAAGAGAAACTTGGCACAAAATTACGAGGAAAACCAGCGCCAAAAATATTACTGCTAACCCCAACGACTGTCCCTGTATTGAACATCGTATTAATACCACATTTACTATGATCACCCATCATTAATCCACAGAATTGCAAACCTGTTTTAGCAAAATTTTCGGTTTCATAACTCCATAACTTTACTTCTTCGTAATTATTTTTCAAATTAGAATTATTGCTATCAGCTCCTATATTACACCATTCACCAAGCACAGAATTTCCTAAAAATCCGTCATGACCTTTATTAGAATAGCCAAATAAAACCGAATTACTTACCTCTCCACCAATAACCGAATGAGGACCAACTGTAGTAGCGCCATAGACTTTGGAAGCTAACTTCACGCGACCAGATTCGCACAATGCAAATGGTCCGCGAATCACAGAACCTTCCATTATTTCTGCGTTTTTACCTATATATATTGGTCCTGTTGAAGCATTTAACGTTACAAAATCGAGTTTTGCGCCTTCCTCGATAAAAATATTTTCGGGTGAAATTACGTTAACCGATTTCGGAATAGCTTGTGAAACTCTTCCTTCTGTAATCAATTCGAAATCTTCTCGTAAAGCCAAATCATTTTTTGCAAAAATATCCCAACTATGCTTTACCTCCATGACATCTTGTTCGAATTCAATGATTTGATATGTATCAAAATCAACTTCATCTTGCGTATCATTAGTATAGAACGCAATGACTTCTTCTCCTTTGAAAATAGCTTGATTTTTTTCAAGGTTTTTTACCATTTCAGATAGAATATCATTGGGTAAAAACGAGGCATTAATCATAACATTATTTTCCAATTCTACCATTGGAAACTTTTCTGAAAGATATTCTTCAGTTAAAGTTGTAGTCGTATATCCTAAGTATTTCTCCCATTTTTCACGAATGGTTAAAATTCCGATACGGATTTCAGCGACAGGTCTCGTGAAAGTAAAAGGTAAAAGTGCGTTACGAACGGTTCCGTCAAAAAGTATGTAGTTCATTTTTTTATTTATTGAAGAGACAAGTTGCAACTTGTCCGTACATTTAGGGTTCAAAGTTACAAAGTTTATTTAATAAAAAAACCTTCCAATAAATTGAAAGGTCTTAATAAAATTTGAACACTGAAAACTATTATTTACCGTGTTTAGCGTATTTAGTTTTGAATTTATCAATACGTCCTGCAGTATCGATAAGTTTAGATTTACCGGTGTAAAATGGGTGAGATGTTCTAGAAATCTCCATTTTGTATACTGGATATTCAACTCCTTCGTGAGTAATAGTTTCTTTAGTTTCTACTGTTGATTTAGTGATAAAAACATCTTCGTTTGACATGTCTTTAAAAGCAACTAATCTGTAATTTTCTGGGTGAATTCCTTGTTTCATTGTGTAAATCTTTTATTTGTTATGATGCAGTTGGTTGTGAAGCTTTTATTATAAAGGTATCAACGCCCTACAACTTTTAATTATTACTTTTTTTATTTCAGTGTGCAAAAATACAACTATTTTTAAAATATCAAACCTTTATAGTACTTTTTTTAATTGACAGATATATTCTGCCATAATAATGGAATTACTATATTTGTAGATTAATTTTTAATAGTAAAAAAAATGAATGAAATAGTAAAAAAAAATGGAATTACTTTTGGTGTAATTAGCGGTGTTGTTTCAATACTAATTACAACGCTTATTTATACATTTAATATTAAATTATTTACATCTTTTTGGACAGGTTTAATTAGTATACTTTTTTACATTGGAATTAGTATCGTTTTATTATTAAAAACTAAAAAACAATTGAATGGTATTTTTCCTTTTAAACAAGCTTTCACTACTTACTTTATTTGCGCAGTTGTTGGTATTT